>JBGTKE010000310.1:0-3508 GCA_041744775.1 Hyphomonas sp.
CGACGGCGGACAGATCACGCACGACCTTGGACGCGTTCGGATAGCGCTTCGGCAGCGTATCGAGTGCCTGGCAAGCCTTCTCGGTCTCGCCGAGGAAGCGCATGGCGCGGGCCAGACGAACCAGCGCGTCCGGCGCGCGAGGATCGTCCGAGAAAGACCGGATCATCGTCGTGTAGGCCGCGCCGCTTTCGGCATAAGCCTGCTGCTGGTGCAGCGCTTCGCCGAGCCAGAAATGGGCTTCACCGGCCTGCTTGTCCTTGGCGAACTGGTTGATGAAGGACTGGAAGGCTTCTTCGGCGCCGGCATAATCGAGCCGGATCAGGCGGGCCTTGGCTTCGTTGAACAGCGCGCCGGCTTCGCCCGGAAGCTGGCTGGCCGGCAGGGTACCGAGCGAGCCTTCCGGCATCCCGCTATTGTTGGGGGTCAACTGGACCGGGCCGGAACTGTCAACGCTGCGGCCATTCGACGGCGGAACAGTCATCGCGAAATCCTGCGTGGCCGGGTCCATCGACGAATAGGGCTCGACGACCGGCTCGGCCTCGATGCCGAGGATAACCTGCAGGCCGGCAATGGCGCGGCCCTGGCGATCAAGCGTCTGGCGCATGGCCTGCGCATCGCGGGCGAGTGTCTCGTTGTCGGTGAGGAGTTCCTCATTGGTGTCACGGGCACGGCCAAGTTCGAACTCAAGCGACTCGACGCGGCCGCTGAGTGTGCTGATCTGGTCCTGCTGGCGGTTGACCTGCACCAGCAGGTCGGCTGCGGCCTGCCGGGCCTGATCGACCTGGACCGAGAGGTCGCCGGTCGTCACACCCTTGGTGATCGGTGCGGAGCGCGCGGGCGTAGTGACGATCTGCGCCGCAGACGGCACGATCAGCAATCCGGCGACTGCGACACTGGTCAGGGCGGCTTTCAACATGGCGGGAATCCTCGATCGATACGCAAACTGGCAGGCAGCACGGCAGTAAAAGGAACAGCCGGGGCCAAATTATGGCGCCCGGCTGCTTTGGACCATCTGCTTTCGCAGTTCGGCTTAGCTGGTGGCACCCGAAACGATCTGGGTCCAGCCGTTACGGTTGAGGGCCCAGGACTGTTCGTTGGAGCCGGCGGCCACCGGGCGTTCTTTGCCGTAAGACACGGTATCGACGCGCGAGGCACTGACGCCGAGGCTGACGAGATACTCTTTTACGGCATTGGCGCGGCGCTCGCCGAGGGCAAGGTTGTATTCGCGCGTGCCGCGCTCATCGGCGTTGCCGGCGACGAGGACACGGACGTTCGGATAGGAGGCGAGCCAGGCGGCCTGACGCTTCAGGATGTCCTGATCTTCGGAATCGAGGCGGTACTGGTCGAGATCGAAATATACCCGCTCACCGACGTTGACGCGGAAATCTTCCAGCGAACCGGGGGCGATCGAGGACGAGACGACCGGCGTGGTGTCGACCGTCTTGACTTCTTCCTGGACCACCGGGGCTTGGGCGACCGGAGTGGTTTCTTCAACTGGCTTGGGTTTCGAGGCGCAGGCGCCCGTAGCCAGAAGCGCGGCGGCAGCAGTGACTTTCAGAAATGTTTGCATGGTGTCGGGGCTCCTAAGGAATGGACGATGCGCTGGTGTGCTAGGAGAAGAAGGTTTCCGCCCCCTGAACACACCAACATTAACTCCATAATCGGGCTGAATTGGGACGACAACCGTATGTCCCACCAAATTCGGCCAAATCGTGGCGGCCCAGTCCGCCTAGCAGGCTGCGCAGAGGCGGCCTGCTTAATTTCCTGTAATGTGCAGCTATTGCAGCAGCGGCGACCAGGCCGGATCGGATGCGTCGGTCTGGGTGACCATGCGCCGTTCATTGCGGCCGGAGAGGTCAACCGACCAGAGCTGCGGGCTGGCGCCGGGGCGGGCTTCGCGGAAGTAGACGATGACCCTACCATTGGGTGACCAGTCCGGACCTTCGTCAAGATAGGCTTCGGTCAGCAGGCGTTCGCCTTTGCCGTCAGTGCCGATGACGCCGATATAGAACTTGCCGCCCTCCTGCTTGGTGAAGGCGATCAGGTCGCCGCGCGGCGACCAGACGGGCGTCGAATAGCGGCCCTTGCCAAAGGTGATCCGGCAGGCGGTATCGCTGCCGCCGCCCGGACAGGTGCGTTTCGATTTGTCGGCGTTCATGATGTAGAGCTGCGGCGTGCCGCCCCGGTCGGAGTTGAAGACGACCGACTTGCCGTCCGGCGACATCGAGGGCGAGGTGTCGATCGCGGGGTGATCGGTCAGGCGGTCCGACTCGCGGGTGCGCAGGTTCATGATGTAGATGTCGGTATTGCCGCGCTGGGCCTGGGACAGCAGCACGGACTGGCCATCCCGGGTGAAACGCGGCGAGAAGGTCATGCCCGGGAAATTGCCGAGCAGTTCCTGGCGGCCGGTCTCGATGTTGAAGAGATAGACGCGCGGCTTGCCGCCCTCGAAGGACATGTAGGTGATTTCCTGCGCCGAGGGGGAGAAGCGCGGGGTCAGCACAGTCGAGCGGCCGGACGTCAGGTACTGCTGATTGGCGCCGTCCGAATCCATGATGGCGAGGCGTTTGACGCGCTCGGTCTTGGGACCGGTTTCGGCGATGTAGACGATGCGGGTGTCGAAGTACGGGTCCTCACCGGTCAGGCGCTGGTAGATCGAGTCGGCGATCTTGTGGGCGATGCGGCGCCAGTTTTCCGGCGTCGTGGTGAGGCGGCGGCCAGGCTCGCCGTTGATGCGCATCAGTTCGCCGCCATAGATGTCCCAGAGGCGGAAGGAGACGGCGACCTTGCCATCGGCGAGTTCTTCAAACGTGCCGACGACGAGGCCTTCGGTGCGGATGATCTTCCAGTCGGCAAAGCGCGGCTCGGCATTGATCGAGAGATCGCGCTGGATGAAGGAGGCCGGGTTCTGCAGGTCGAACAGGCCGGTCGAGGCGAGGTCGGCGCGGACCACTTCGGCGATCTGCTTGGCCAGGTCGGCATTGGCGCCGGTGACCTGGAAGTCCGGGATGGCGATCGGCGTCGGCTGGAAGTTGCCTTCATCGACGCGCACGCGCAGCTGCGCCGAAGCGGGGGCGACCAGCCCGAGGGCGATCACGGCAGCGGCGAGGAAACGCCGCAGGTAGAGCATGGCCCGATGTGTCATTGTTTCAGACTCCTTCTGATGATTGACGCGCGCTCAACCCTTTACAGGGCCAATCGTCACGATGATGTCTTTCCATTCTTGATACGCATCTTCCGGCAGCTTGTAAGGCTCGCACTTGCGCACGGCGCGCAGCGCGAGGTCCACCGCGAGGCCCGAGCGGCCAACAGGGCGCGAACGCGGGCTGATCAGTTCGGCATTGCCGTCGAGAGTGCCGTCGAGCTTCAGCTTCATCTGGATCTCGACGTCGATCTGGTCTTCCTTCGGCAGGTCCTCGATACCGCGCCAGCAATAGCCGATCTGGCGGCGCAGCGCCGCCTGCAGCGAGGCGGTGTTGCCGGTGCGGTCGCCTGCCCCCTGACGGTC
>JBGTKE010000311.1:0-2667 GCA_041744775.1 Hyphomonas sp.
CCGGCATTGGCGCGGTGGCCGAGGACGCGCAGCATCGGGTACTGCGATTTCAGCGCCATCAGGCGGGCGCGGGTATCATCGGTCGACGCATCGTCCACGAACACCATCTCGAAGGCGCGGCCGTCGAGCGCGGCGGCGATCTCGCCGACCAGCGTGGCGACGTTGCCGGCCTCGTTATGGACGGGCACGACGACGGAGAATTCGGCTGCTTCGGTCAAGGGTCCCTCTTGCCGGTCAGGCGCGGCATCAAACGGCGCCTCTTACCGGGCCTTGCCGGCAAAATCGAGGCCCCCCTCACATTTGCCGCGGCGGGACGTTTTCGGTCAAATGGGCAAGACGGCTCCGCAAACCTGCGCTAAATGGCGCGCTATGACCATTCTCGACCGACTTTCGACCGGCTGGAAAGCCTGGATCCTGCTCTTCCTGATCACCTTCGGGGCCGGCGCCCCGGGTGTGTTTCTGATCCCGGCGCTCGACCGCGACGAAAGCCGCTTTGCGCAGGCCTCCAAGGAAATGCTGGAGGAAAACAACTACATCGTCATCCAGTACCAGGACGAGCTGCGCAACAAGAAGCCGGCGGGCATCCACTGGCTGCAGGCGGCGTCCACGGCGATCTTCACCGGACCGGAAGCCAAGCAGATCTGGACCTACAGGGTCCCCAGCTGGCTCGGTGCGGCGTTCGGGACGATGGCCTGTTTCTGGGCGGGCATCGCCCTGATCGGACGCCGCGCCGCCTTCCTCGGGGCGGCGATGCTCGGCGCGACAATGCTGGTCACGTCGGAAACCCATATCGCCAAGACGGACGGCGTCCTGATCTTCCTCACCACGCTCGGCATCGGCGCGCTCGCCCGGCTCTATCTAGGTACCGGCAGGCCCGGGCGGATGGCTTTCCTGGTCTGGCTCTGCGTCAGCGCCTCCTTCCTGATCAAGGGCCCGGTGACGATGATGGTGGTCGCCTTTGCGGGCTTCGGGGTCTGGGCCTGGGACCGCGCCGCCGAAGGCCCGCCCGCCGGCAAGCGAGGGGCGTGGTGGCGCCCGCTCACGGCCTGGCAGGGACCGGCGCTGTTCGTGGTCATGGTGCTGCCCTGGTTCCTCTGGATCCAGGCGGCCACCGATGGCCAGTATATCGAAGGCGCCGTCGGCAAGGACCTCAAGGACAAGTTCACCGGGGCGTCCGAAGGCCATGGCGGCTGGCCGCTCTACCATCTCAGCCATATCCCGGTCTGGTTCTATCCGGCGACCTTGTTCTTCGTGGCCGGACTCGTCCTGGCCATCCGCAAGGTCGCCGGCCCCGGCGGCCTGACGGGCGCGCCGGTGCGCCGGTACGGGCTTGCCGGTCTGGCGCTGTTCGCGGTCTTGCTGGCCCTGAACTATGCCCTCGCGCTGGTGCCGCCCCTCGAGGCGGGCAGTGTTCTCGAGACCCTGCGCAGCCTGAAGCCGCTGCCGGCCTGGCCGTTCCTGTTCATCGCCGCGATGGGGCTCATGGCAAAGCCCGGCGCAGGGCCGGCAGACCCGCCGGGCCCGGAAGTCAGGAGCCTGCGTTTCCTGCTCGCCTGGGGCGGGCTGACCTATGCCTTCTTTGAGCTGATGCCGACCCTGCTCAGCCATTACATCATGCCTGCCTATCCGGCCTTTGCTCTGCTTTGCGGATACGCGGCGGTGCGGCTGATGGACGGGGTGAAGCTGCCGGTGTCGAATGGGCTGGGCATGGTGCTGTTTGCGCTTGGGGCCGTCGTGCTGCTCGCCGCGTCCTTTCCGGGCGTGACGACCAGCCTGATGGCGGAGACGGCCGGCGACTTCCGGACCGTCTCAGCCGGTGAAGTGCTTGCCGCCTGGACGCCGTACAGGGACTATCCGGTCTGGTTCTGGTGGACGGGCTTCCTGCTGGCAGGACTCGCGCTGGTGGAACTGGCGCGCCGGCATCTGCCCGCTTCGATCCTGCTGGCGATCCTCTCCAGCATTGCGCTTGGCTGGCATGTCCGCATCCACATGCTACCCAGCCAGGTCTGGGTGCAGCCGACCGAGACCGCGCGGCTTGCGCTGGAAGATGTCTGCGGCGTTCCGGGTGAGGACGATGTCTGCAACGTCGAGACGCCGGAACGCGTGCTGGCGCTCGGCTATGCCGAGCCGTCCTACATCATGACATTGGGAACGCAGAACCTGCACCCGCCGCAGACGCCGCTCGACCTGCCGGAGGACCCGGCCGCCTATCCGGTTGTCTACCTGCTGAACTTCGAGGATCGGAAGGCGGATGAGCCGATCACCGACACGGCCGCGCGGCTGCGCGCCGAGGGCGAACGTCTCGGCGTCTGCCTGACGGAAGGGGAGTCGCACTACGCGCTGAATTATTCCAACGGTGACCCGGTGCATTTCCGGGCGTGGCGGTTCGACTGGGGCGGTTGTCCGTAGGCGGACTATCTCCCAAGTGTAATACACCCCTCTCCCTTGGGAGAGGGGCAGGGGTGAGGGGCTCACGGGGGATGTGAAAAGTTTTGTGGGAAACTATCCCCAGCACGATGACATTACCCTCATTGGCATTAAAAAACGATGAATACTGAGACAAAATCAACCGAAGAACAGTCCGCTACGGAGACGCCCGAACCCTCCGCCGCGCCCGACACCGCCCTCCAGGCCGAGGTGGAAAAATACAAGGACGCCGCGCTGCGG
>JBGTKE010000312.1:0-3770 GCA_041744775.1 Hyphomonas sp.
GCGCCGCCCGGACGAGCTCGGCCAGACGCCAGACGCCGGCGTAGCGCGCATCCGCCTCCAGCATGCGGCAGGCCGCCTCCGCTTCGAACCTCTGCGCCGAGGTGATCTGCTTCAGCATCCGGTCATGCCGCGCGGCCCGGGCATCAGCGGTGAGGATCGGCGCGAGCGCGGCCCCGATAGACTCGGCAGCGCCGGAATCGAGGGCAGCGAGCGCCGCCAGTGCGTCGGCGGCGTCCTGGCTGCTGGCCTGGCAGTCGACCCCGGCAACACGCACGCGGCGGTCACCGTTGACGGCGTTCCAGCCGCGTAGCCATTCCAGCAGGTCGGCGATCACTTCGGTCTTCAGGATGCGGAACACCGGCGCCTCCTTCACCGCTTCGGCGGCGAGCTGGCCGGTCGGGGCCGCTGACGCATAGGCGTCGAGCTGGGCGCAGCCGGTGCGGTTGGCTTCGAGCAGGATGAGACGCAGCTCGTGGTTCTCGACCATCGACTGGATCAGCACCGATTTCAGCAGCGCGTCTTCGTGCGACCCGTGCGTCGCCTCGCCGAGGCCGGCGATCTGGGCGCCCGAGAGCCGCCTGGCCAGCGACTTGACGCCTGGATCATCGGGGGCAAGCCGGCGTATCGGCATCGCCTGCGCGGCGAGCAGGCTGGTCATGGTGGGCGCAAGCGAGGTGGCCGGCAGGCCGCCGGAACTGGTCTGAGTGGCGCAAGCCGTCACCAGCGCAGCCGATGCGGACGCCATGAGGAAGTTGCGCCGGGACAGCGGGGCAGGGCGGTGGGTCATCAACTTCCTCCCCTCGTCAACGGGCGCGGGCTTCAGACTAGCGAGCCCCGCCAAGGCATCAAGTTCAGTCGCCTGAAGCGGGTACGTCCGGCGCGGCGCTGCGGCTGACTTCGCGCGCCTCTCCGGTCACCGCATCGGCGGCGGCGGCGAGGATCGGGTAGCTCAGGCTGTCCTGGATGAACGGCGGCACCCGGTCGTCCTCAAGTCCGACCGAAAGCAGCACTGCAAAGAAAACGAGCGCCACAACGCCCCGGATGACGCCGAAGACGAGTCCGGCGATGTGATCGAACAGGCCGATATCGCCGTTCGTCATGATAGATTTTGATAAGGATTGTCCAAGCCATGCGACGATAACGTAGACAATCAGGAAGGCCGTGACGACGAGAATGATATCCGGTGCGAGTGGATGGCTGCCTGCGGGCAGCAGGTCTGCAACCGTGCCGTGAAGAAATTTCCGCGCGTAGTAGGCAGCCGCCAGCGCGCCGATGAATGCGCCCAGCGTGGCAAGCTCGCGCAGGAAGCCGCGGGCAAAGGCCATGAGCGCGGAAATGACGATCACGCCCAGCGCAATGCCGTCAAAAGCGGAAATGTTTTCAAGCATTTGCGGCGTCCGGCGCAAGTAGATCCACGAGATCGATAAGCCGTGCAATCGAGCTGACCGTCAAGCCGCCGTCTGCCGCAGGGCTGCTGTCCGGACCATAGGCGCAGTGGAACCCCAGCCGCGCCGCCTCCTTCAGCCGCTGCTCCATCCTCGGCGCCGCTCGAACGGCACCAGAGAGGGCGATTTCTCCAAAGAAAACACTGCGCGCAGGCACGGGATTGCCCGACAGTGAGGAGAGCAGCGCAGCAGCGGCGGCCAGGTCACCGGCCGGTTCGTTGATCCGGTAGCCGCCAGCGACGGAGAGGTAGACATCCATGCCCGCGAAGTTGAGACCGCAGCGCGCTTCCAGCACCGCGAGGATCATCGCGAGCCGCCCCGAATCGAATCCGATCACGCTGCGCCGGGGCGTGCCGAACGGGCTCTTGGCGACGAGGGCCTGCACTTCGGCGAGCACCGGGCGCGAGCCTTCCATAGCCGCGAAAACCGCCGCGCCGCCGCCGGGCTCGGACTCGTTGGAGAGGAACAGGGCAGACGGCTCCTTGGCAGGCGTCAGGCCGAGCGCGTGCATCTCGAAGATGCCGATCTCGTCGGTCGGCCCGAAGCGGTTTTTCACGGCGCGCAGGATGCGGAACTGGTGGCCGCGCTCGCCCTCGAAATAGAACACGGCATCGACCATATGCTCGACCACGCGGGGGCCCGCGATCATGCCTTCCTTGGTGAAGTGGCCGACGAGGACCAGCGCCGCGCCGGATTTCTTGGCCCAGCGGACCAGTTCCTGCGAACAGGCCCGGACTTGCGCGACCGAGCCGGGCGCCGCTTCCAGCGCGTCGGACCAGATCGTCTGGATCGAGTCGATGACCACGAAGCCGGGACTGGACTCCTTCAGCGCCGCCAGGATCTTGCGCAGATCCGTTTCGGTGGCGAGCTGCACCGGCGAATTGGCGACTTTCAGGCGCCGGGCCCGCTCCTGGATCTGCGCGGCGGCTTCCTCACCGGAGACATAGACCGTCTTCACCCCATTGCGGGCGAGGCGCGCAGCGGCCTGCAGCAACAGCGTCGATTTGCCGATGCCGGGATCGCCGCCGATCAGCGTCGCCGATGCCGGCACGATGCCGCCGCCGAAGACACGGTCGAGTTCTTCGACGCCGATCAGCACGCGGGGCGGCGTCTCGACGTCGGAATTCAGCGCGATGAATTCGACCTTGGGGCCGCGTTTCGTCGGTGTCTTCTCGGCCTTCAGCGCGCCTGGCGGGGCCGAACCGGCCTCTTCGACCAGCGTGTTCCACTCCCCGCAGGCTTCGCACCGCCCCGCCCATTTCGCGTGCACGGCGCCGCAGGACTGGCAGACGAAGGCGGAAGTGGAGGCTTTGGCCATGGGGGCAAGGGTTATGCGGGTTCGCGGCGGGCTGGCAAGGGCGGGGCCGCACGCGTAGAGGGGGGCAATGAAACATGTCGTGATCGGCGCGGGGCCCGCGGGCCTGATGGCGGCAGAAGCCGCGCTGGCGCAGGGCGCGCGCGTGGACATCTTCGACGCGATGCCGAGCGCGGGGCGCAAGTTCCTGATGGCCGGCAAGAGCGGGCTCAACATCACCCATTCCGAAGACGAGGCGCTGTTCCGCCAGCGCTATGACGCGCCGGATGAACGGCTGGCGGCGATGGTGGAGGCGTTTGGGCCGTTCGAAATCGTCAAGTGGATGGCGGGGCTCGGTATCGAAGCGCATGTCGGCTCCTCGGGCCGGGTGTTCCCGGGCGGCATGAAAGCCTCGCCGCTGCTGCGCCGCTGGCTCGCGCGGCTGGGCGGCGCGGGCGCGAAATTGCACACGCGCCATCGCTGGACGGGATGGGACGAGGCGGGCGCGCTGGTCTTCGAGACGATGACCGGGCGTGCAGTCGTGAAACCTGATGCCACGGTGCTCGCCTTGGGCGGTGCAAGCTGGAAACGGCTCGGCTCGGACGGGGCCTGGGCGGAACTCCTCGCAAGACGGGGCGTGGCGCTGGAAGCCTTCGCGCCGTCGAATTGCGGGTTCATCGCCGCCTGGTCGGACAAGATGCGGGCGCAGGAAGGCGCGCCGGTGAAGGGCGTCTCCCTCTCCGCTCACGGACAATCCGTGCGGGGCGATTTCGTCATCACGCGCTCCGGCATCGAAAGCGGCGCGGTCTATCCGCTCGCCGCTGCGCTGCGCCGGGATCTGGCGAAGAAACGCCGGGCCGAGCTGACCATCGACCTTCTTCCGGAGACGGATGAAGCCGCACTGACCGCGCGCCTCGCGGCGCAGCACCCGAAGGACTCCTTCTCCAACCGCCTGCGCAAGGCCGCCCGCATCGACGGCGCAAAGGCCGCGCTGCTGTTCGAAGTCACCAAGGGCGCGCCGCCGCGCGACC
>JBGTKE010000313.1:0-4408 GCA_041744775.1 Hyphomonas sp.
GCGGCCTTGGCGGGCGCCGCCGGTGCAGGCGCAGAGGCAACGGCAGGCTTGGCGGCGGGCGCAGGTTTCGCCGAAGCGGCCCCTGCCCCGTTGATCCGTCCAAGGAGGGCCCCGATGCCGACCGTCTCGCCTTCCGGCACGGAGATGTCCGACAGCACGCCGTCCTCGCTGGCCGAGACCTCGACCGAGACCTTGTCAGTTTCCAGTTCGACCAGCACATCATCCTTCTTCACCGCATCGCCCTTGGCCTTCAGCCAGCGGCCGACGGTCGCTTCCGTGACGCTTTCGCCGAGTGTGGGTACTACAATGTCTGTCATGGGCGTAGTCCGAAGGGTTTGCTGGAGGGGGTCAGGACGCGTTGCGGTCGTCCACCGGATCAGGCGACAGCGCGATCCGGATGAGCGAGGTCTGCTCGGCCTGGTGTTTCGACAGGAGACCGGTGGCGGTGGCGGCGCTGGGCGGGCGACCCGAATATTTCGGTCGCGGATGGGCATAGCCCGCCTGCGCGGCGCACCATTCGATCTCGTCACGGATGAAAGTCCAGCCGCCCATGTTGCGCGGCTCTTCCTGGCACCAGACGATCTCGGCCTGGGTGAAGCGTTTCAGCTCGGTCACCAGCGACTTGCGCGGCACCGGATAGAATTGCTCGACGCGCAGCAGGTAGACATCGTCCGTACCCGCCGCTTCGCGCGCTTCGAAGAGATCATAATAGACCTTGCCGGAGCAGAGAACCACGCGCCGGATCTTGTTGTCCTTGACGAGTTTCACCTTGCCTTCACGGCCCGGCGTCTCGGCATCGTCCCAGAGGACGCGGTGGAAGGTCGACTTGGCGTTCATGTCGTCGATGGTCGAGGTGGCCAGCTTGTGGCGCAGCAGGGATTTCGGCGTCATGATCACCAGGGGTTTACGGAACTCACGGTGGATCTGGCGGCGCAGGGCGTGGAAATAGTTCGACGGGGTGGTCAGGTTGCAGACCTGCATGTTGTCTTCCGCGCACATCTGCAGGAAGCGCTCGAGCCGGGCCGAGGAATGTTCCGGGCCCTGACCTTCATAGCCATGCGGCAGCAGCATCACGAGGCCCGACATGCGCAGCCATTTGCGCTCGGCGCTCGAGATGAACTGGTCGAAATAGACCTGCGCGCCGTTGGAGAAGTCCCCGAACTGGGCCTCCCAGAGGGTCAGCGTGTTTGGGTCGGCGAGCGAATAGCCATACTCGTAGCCGAGCACCGCTTCCTCCGAGAGGAGCGAGTCGATCACCTCGTAGGGCGCTTGGCCGTCCCGGATATGGTTGAGCGGCGTATAGCGCTCGCCGGTCGTTTGATCGACCATGTGGCTGTGGCGTTGCACGAAGGTGCCGCGCGCGACATCCTGGCCGGAGAGGCGCACGGGGAAGCCCTCGTCGAGCAGGCTCGCATAGGCGAGATGCTCGGCGCCGCCCCAGTCGATGTCCTTACCGGTCTCGTAGCCTTCGCGGCGGCGCGCGATGACGCGGTCGACGGTCTTGTGGATATCGAGGCCTTCCGGCACGCGGGTGATCGCCTCGCCGAGTTCCTTCAGCTTGGCTTTCGCGACGCCGGTCTTGCCGCGCCGGTCATCATCGATCGGCAGGCTGAAGCCTGACCAGTGGCCTTCCAGCCAGTCGGCTTTGTTGGTCTCGAGATCCTTGGCGGCCTTGAAGGCCTCCTCGAGGAAGTCCTCGAATTCCTTCACCTGGATCTCGACCTGTTCGGCCGTCATCAGGCCCTCGGCGACCAGCCGCCTGCCATAGATCTCGCGGGTTGACGGCAGGTCCTTGATTACCTTGTACATGACCGGCTGGGTCATCGTCGGATCGTCGCCTTCGTTATGGCCGAAGCGGCGATAGCAGAACATGTCGATGACCACGTCCTTGCAGAATTTCTGGCGGTACTCGGTCGCCACTTTCGCGGCATAGACGACGGCTTCCGGATCATCGCCGTTGACGTGGAAGATCGGCGCCTGGACCATCAGCGCCACATCCGACGGATAGGGCGAGGAGCGCGAATACATCGGGCTCGTGGTGAAGCCGATCTGGTTGTTGACGATGAAATGGATCGTGCCGCCGGTGCGGTAGCCCTGCAGGCCCGACAGGGCGAAGCATTCGGCCACGACGCCCTGCCCTGCGAAGGCGGCATCGCCGTGCAGCAGCAGCGGCAGCTTTTTCGACCGGTCGAGCGTGCCCGTCTGTTGCCACTCCGTGAATTGCTTGGCGCGCGTGCGTCCGAGGACGACCGGGTTGACGGCCTCGAGGTGCGACGGGTTGGCGTTCATGGTGAGGTGAACGGTGTTGCCGTCGAACTCACGGTCCGACGAAGCGCCAAGGTGGTATTTCACATCGCCGGAGCCGAAGCTGCCGGCGCCTTGCGTCGAGCCGCCCTGGAACTCGTGGAAGATCTTGTCATAGCCCTTGCCCATCACGGCCGCGAGCATATTGAGGCGGCCGCGGTGCGGCATGCCGACGACGATCTCGTTGACGCCGAGCGCGCCGCCGCGCTTGATGATCTGCTCAAGCGCCGGCACGGCCGCTTCGCCGCCATCCAGGCCGAAGCGTTTGGTGCCCGGATAGCGCTTGTGCAGGAAGCGTTCGAAGCTTTCGGCTTCGATCAGCTTGCGCAGGATCGCGAGCTTGCCTTCACGCGTGAACGCCACGCCCTTGTCCGGTCCTTCGATGCGTTCCTGCAGCCAGGCCTTTTCCTCGGGATCCGAGATGTGCATGAACTCGATGCCGAGGGTCGAGCAATAGGTCCGCTTGAGGATCTCGAGCATCTCGTTGATCGTGGCGCGCTCAAGGCCGAGCACGTTTGCGATGAAGACCGGATGGTCGCGGTCATCGGGGCCGAAGCCATAGGTGGCGGGGTCCAGTTCCGGCTGCTCGCCAAAGCCGGAGAGGCGCAGCGGGTCAAGCTGGGCAGCAAGGTGGCCGCGGATACGGTAGGCGCGGATCATCATGATGGCGCGGATCGAGTCGGTGACTTCCCGGGAAATGTCCGCCGGAGCCGCCTCGGGCTTTGCCGCCCTGATCTTCTTCTCGAGCTTTGGTTCGAGCAGCGCCCAGTTGCCATCCATGGCCGCCGTCTGCTCTTCGCTGTCCGGTTTCGGCCAGCCTTCACGTTTCCAGCTGGCGCCCCTGGCATTTGTGGTGGCGCTGGCCGCATCGTCGCCGAGGTCGGCGAAGAAGGCGCGCCAGCTTTCCGGCACCGAGGACGGGTCCTTAGCATAGGCCGCCTGCATCTGTTCGATCCAGAGCGCCGAGCCCCCGTACAGGAACGCCGTTTCCAGCATCGCGGTGTTGCCGGAGCTGCGCGGACCGTTCACCGGGCTGCCATCGTCTGCCATTGAGTATTCATCCTTCCAGAGCTGCCGCCCCCGGGACGCATGTGGGGGCGGATGATGCCGCCTGCAGGTCGCGGGCTGCAGAGCCCCCCGCCCGCCGCCGCATCGCCATCAGGCATTCGCGGCAGCAAGCTAAATCAGGACGGTCTTCTAACCCTTTAACACTTCAACCAAGGTGGTTCCAAGGCGGGCCGGGCTGGGGCTGACACGGATTCCCGCCGCTTCCATCGCCGCAATCTTGGATTCCGCATCGCCCTTGCCGCCCGACACGATGGCGCCGGCATGGCCCATGGTGCGGCCCTTCGGCGCCGTCCGGCCGGCAATGAAGCCCGCCATCGGTTTCCTGCGGCCGCGCTTGGCCTCGTCCATCAGGAACTGGGCGGCTTCCTCTTCCGCCGAACCGCCGATCTCGCCGATCATGATGATCGATTTGGTCTCCTCGTCCGCCAGGAACATTTCCAGCATGTCGATGAACTCGGTGCCCTTGACCGGATCGCCGCCGATGCCGACCGCCGTGGTCTGGCCAAGGCCGGCAGTGGTGGTCTGGAACACGGCCTCATAGGTCAACGTGCCGGAGCGCGAGACGATCCCGACCGAACCCTTTTTGAATATGGAGCCCGGCATGATGCCGATCTTGCATTCATTGGCGGTGATGATGCCCGGGCAGTTCGGCCCGATCAGGCGCGACTTGGATTTCGCGAGCTTCGCCTTGACGCGCACCATGTCGAGCACGGGCACGCCTTCGGTGATGCAGACGATCAGCGGGATTTCCGCGTCGATGGCTTCCTCGATGGCCGCCGCTGCGCCAGCCGGCGGCACGTAGACGACCGACGCCGTGGCGCCCGTTTTCGCCTTGCCTTCGGCGACCGAGGCGAAGATCGGCAATTCCTTGCCGTTCGCCGCCGTCCACATCTCGCCGCCCTTCTTGGGATGGATGCCGCCGACCATCTGCGTGCCGTAATATTCAAGCGCCTGGCTGGTATGGAACGAGCCGGTATTGCCGGTCATGCCCTGCGTCAGGACTTTCGTGTTCTTGTGGATCAGAATGGACATGACG
>JBGTKE010000314.1:0-1834 GCA_041744775.1 Hyphomonas sp.
GCGGCTCGGGCGGCGGCGGCCGGCCGGACATGGCGCAGGCCGGCGGCTCGGATGTCACGAAGGCAGACGCCGCGCTGGAGGCTGTCCGGGGTGTGCTGCGTGGATAGCTTTCCAGCTTCTTGCCATCGACCGGCGCGGCGGTCTGTGTGAGGCGCCGTCGATTGGAATATTGGGCTGACTGAGATGCACTGCAAGAACAGAAACCTGCTGCCTGCGTGCCTGATCCTGATCGCAATGCTGTGCGGATGTGCGGCGGGCGTAAGGGAAATCAAGCTTACAAAGTTCCCCGCGTCGCCTGTCGAGTACCGAAACTACGATCAAGTCTATCATCCGATCGAAGGGCACCAGCCCTCAAAGTTTCCACACGGATTCGAATTCCGTTTCTCGGCGGTCGAACCCCAGCCAGACGGATCGATCGTGCAGCGGCTCACTGAATCCTGGGGCTCTGCCATAAAGTGGGAGGGCGAGCGGCAGCTGCGCAAGACGCAGGGAAAGTATGTGGTCGAAGCCACAATTTCCGAAGTCTGGCCGGGTGTCGTGTATGCGCCGCTCTGGCTCTATTCCGAAAGCAGCGCCGAAGGCGGACACGAATTCGACTTCGAGTACATGAACGGGCGCCTCGAATACAACCTTCACAATGGCAACGGCGGCTTCCTCATGCGAGCGGTCCAGAAGGATCTTGCCGGGCACCGTGTACGCTGGACGATTGAACGCCGGCGCGGACGGGTGGTGATGTCCGTGCTCAGCCTCACGGATGGGTGGAGCGACCGGCTGGTCGTACGGCGCAAGATGGTCGCTCAGTGGGCGAAGCAGGACCGTGCGCCACCAAACCTGCGCTTCCCGCCAGACTCAATTCCGATGTTTCCGTTCACGGAGCTGTGGCGCTGCAAGGCGCCCGGATGGTGCGGAAAGTGGCAGCCGCTTGCGCCGGGTGAAACGATCGACATGACGATCCACGGTTACCGGTTTTCCCCGTGAGCCAGGGACATCTGCAAAAGCCTTTGAAAGGATGGTCGGAGTGAGAGGATTCGAACCTCCGACCCCTAGCTCCCGAAGCTAGTGCTCTACCAGGCTGAGCCACACTCCGATGCCATCTCTTGCCGCGCACGCCGCAAGGCGTCCGGGCCGGGAAGCCGCGCTTTTACGCGCGATGCCGGATTTTGCAAGGGGGCAAACCGCATCCCGGAGCGATAGCCTTGCGGCGGAACTGTTGCCGGAACTGGCGGCGCGCGCAGGCACCCGGTACGATGCGGCAGCATGGACGTGAAGCGGATTCCTTTCGGTCTGGTCGCGCTCGGTCTTGCGGCCTGTGCCGGCGCGCCCGCCCTGGAAGCGTCGAAGCCGCCCGCACCGCAGCTCGCCATTGACCGATTGGCCGATGATTTTCCGCACGGCGGGGAAGCGCGACGGGCCGAAGAAATTGACCTGATCGTGGTGCATTCGATCGGCGGGCCGACCTGCCGGGAGGGCGTGGTCCACTTCACGCCCGCGAACGGCAGCGCCGTGTTCTGGCGCGACTGGTTCCTCGGCGAGGGCGGCAAGAGCATTCACTACGTGATCGACCGCGAGGGCGACATCGCGCAGCAGCGCCCGGAACTGCGCACGGCGGGGCATGTCAGCTTTGGCGGGATCATGGCTGAGGTGAACCGTCGCTCGATCGGCATCGAACTCGTCAACCGGGGCGACGGGATTGAGCCGTTTCCGGAGGCGCAGATCGCGGCACTGACAACGCTTGTGGCGGAGATTGCGGCGCGCTACGGCCTGCCGCCGGAAGCCCTCGTGACGCATGCGGCGCTGGACGACCGGATGCAGCCCGATTGCGGCGGCGTGCCCC
>JBGTKE010000315.1:0-3025 GCA_041744775.1 Hyphomonas sp.
GCAGCTGGTCGCGGCCGCTGTCGCCGATCCGGCCGTCAAGGTTCTGATCCTGCATGGCGGGACGGCCGGTGCGTTTGCCGCCGGGGCAGACATTTCGGAATTCGAGACCATCTATGCCACGCCCGAGAGTGCGGCGAAGTCTGGCCGGGCAATCGCGGCCGCGCTGGGCGCGATTGAGGGCTGCCCGAAGCCTGTGATCGCCGCGATCAGCGGCGCCTGCATCGGCGGCGGCGTCAGCCTCGCCATGGCCGCAGATCTGCGGGTCGCCGGCCATGGATCAACCTTCGGTGTGACGCCTGGAAAACTGGGTCTGGTCTATCCCGCCGGCGATACGCGCCGCCTCGTCGCCGCCATCGGGATCGGGGCGGCCAAGGACATCCTGTTTACCGGAAGGATTTTCACGGCGGGCGAAGCAAAGGACATGCGCCTCGTTGATCGTCTGTGTACAGACGATGAAATCCTCGCCGCGGCGCGCACGCTTGCCGCAGAGATATCGACCCTCTCACAATGGTCGGTGCGCGCGACAAAGGCGATGATCGGCGGGCTTCAGTTGGGCTGGCCCGACGGGGCGCCTCCGGCCGAGGCTTTGTTCCTCGAGGGCTTTTCCGGCGAGGATTTCGGCGAAGGCTACCGCGCTTTCCTGGAAAAGCGGCCTGCCAGATTCACTTATTCGTAGCCGGGGGGCAGCGGCGGCAGACCGAACAGCGCTTCCATCGCCGTCGCGGCCGACAGGACACCGTCATCGTCATCGCGCCGGCCGATGACCTGCAGGCTCAGAGGCAGCCCGGCCGGTTCGCTGAGGCCGGTAAAGATTGCTGCTGCGGGAAGCGCCGCGAAATCCGCCCAGGCCGTAAAGTCGGCCTGGTTGGCCGGCGCGGGTTCTGCAAAGGAAAAGGCCTGCTGCGGCGCCACCGGCGCGATAATGTAATCGCATCCGGCAAACACGCTGCCAGCCTGCTCCCGGATCTCTTTCAGGTGCGCGTATGCGGCATCGATCTCTGCCTGGGGCCGGGCAGCTCCCCAGCTGAGCAGCGCGCGGAAAGTATCGCTGAACCCGCCCGGATCTTCGCGAAGTTTGCGCGCATGAACTGCGCTCGCCTCGACCTCCGACACAAGCAGTCCGGCCCGGCGAGACCGCCCGTAAGCATAAAGCGGCGGTGCCACGTCATGCAGCACCGCGCCCGCTGCTTTGAGCGACGCGCAGGCAGCTGCGAACCCGGCATCCACGGCGGGCGTCAGATCAATAGATCCGGCTGCCCGCCAGATTCCCAGACGCAGTCTGCACAGGCCGGCGGGACGCGCCGTGAGGGCCCGGCCCGAAAGGACCGACAGCATGTCCCTCAGGATACTCACGGAGCGTGCATGCGGGCCGACATGATCAAGCGTGGCGGAGAGCGCCATGACGCCTGCGTCCGGTACCCAGCCCGCACTGGCCTTGTGTCCCTGGATACCGCAATAGGCCGACGGGATCCGGACACTGCCCATCGTATCGGAACCGAGCGCGGCGTCACAGAGGCGTGCAGCTACAGACGCCGCCGATCCGCCGGAGGAGCCCCCCGGGGTCAGGTCCCTGCCCCAGGGATTGAACGTGCGGCCGAAGAACGGATTGTCGGTCGTGGCGCCGAGGGCGCCTTCGTGCATGTTGACAATCCCCAGGGTGACCGCCCCGGAAGACTTCAGCCTGCGGACGACTTCGGCATCCTCATGGGCGATGTCGTCGCGGTAGGCGCCGATGCCGGCATGGTGCGGAAGGCCGGCGACCGCGATATTGGCCTTGACGGCAATACACAGCCCGTCGACCGGCGACAGCGGGGCCTGCCGGCGCGCCCGCTCTTCTGCCGCCTGCGCTTCTGCCTCTGCCGCTCCGAGGCGCAGGTGCAGGAAAGCGCCTATCCGGGAATCGAGTTGCTCGATACGCGACGTGTAGTGGCCAAAGCGTTCGATCGGCGTCATTTGAATCTCTGGTCGATCAGCCGGATGGGTTTCTGTCGCACTTCGGTCTGTGTCAGCTCTGCGAGGCTGCCAGGCTCCGACAGTTCGATACCGCAATCGATACCCACGCGTTGCCTGAGCAGTGACCGGAAGGCCTGCACGACGGCTGTGTCCCGCGGGCCACGCACTTCGGCGCATACGACGAAATCATCGCGCCCGGCCGCGTCGCGCTCGGCGCGGCAGATGAACTCTCCCGCGAAGGCGGGTATTTCCTCGAGAATCGGTCCCATGGCCTGCGGGAAGATATTGATGCCGCGGATCTTCACCATGTTGTCGGACCGGCCGAGAAAACCCTCGATGCGGCGAAAGTTGAGCCCGAGGGCCGATTTCCCGGTCTTGATACGTGTCACGTCATGGGTATTGAACCGGATGATGGGATAGAGATCGTCCTTGAACAGACAGGTACAGACCATGTCGCCTTCGGCGCCGTCAGGAACAGGCCTGCCGTCCTCGATACCGCAGATTTCGAGGAACTGCGCGTCCTCCATGATATAGAGACCATCGCGTTCGGGACCTTCTCCGGCGATACAGCCGGTATCGCCCACACCGTACCAGTCGAAGCATTCGGCGCCGCCCCATGCCCGCGAGAGCGTATCCTTGTCCTCGCGGCCCAGATGGCCGGAAATCATCCGGATCTTCAGGTCTCGAACGGGATCGATGCCGTTTTCTGCCGCCACCTGGGCAAGCTTCTTTATGTAGTCGGCGAACCCGACAATTACCGTCGCCCCGAAGTCACGCATCAGTTCAACCTGGCGGGCCGAGCGTGTCTCGACGCCTGTGCCGGCCGACATGAAGATCGCGCTCGTCCAGTGGATGACCGCTTCGCGCACATAGTGTCCGCCATTGATCATGCCGTGTCCGTAGACGGAGTGAACGATATCGTCCGGGCGCAATCCCTGGAACCGGTAGAGCCGGCCAAGCAACAGGTTCTGAGCCTCCCGGCTCTTGGCCCCGAAGAGGAGTACCTGCGGCGTGCCGGTCGTGCCGGACGTCGTATGCATGATGACGGGTGGCCGGCCGCCCGGATGGGACT
>JBGTKE010000316.1:0-4719 GCA_041744775.1 Hyphomonas sp.
CATTTCTTATTAGGCGCTCGGCCCAAGGAGTGCGCTGCGGCAGTTCAGCAATTTGCAAAGTCACTCTGACTAATGCGCCGCACCTGCTTTCGTCTTCCGCCGCGTCTGAATGTTCAACAGCTCCACCATCAGCGAGAAGGCGATCGCGAAGTAGAGATAGCCGCGCGGAATGTGGAAGCCGAGCCCGTCTGCCACCAGCGCCACGCCGACCAGCAGGATGAAGGCCAGCGCCAGCATCTTGGTCGTCGGATGCTCCGCGATGAACTTCGACAGAGGATCCGCCGCCACCGCCATCACGATGGTCGACAGCACCACGGCCGCGACCATGATCACCAGCACATCGGTCATCCCGATGGCGGTGATCACCGAGTCCAGCGAAAACACGATATTGATGATGAAGAGCTGAACGATCACGCTCGAGAAAGTCGATTTCACCTTCGACTCTTCATGGTGCGTGCCCTCGACCGAGGCATGGATTTCCTGCGTCCCTTTCCACAGCAGGAACAGCCCGCCGGCCAGCAGGATCAGGTCCTTGATGGTCACTTCGCCGATATGCTCGGCCGCCAGCTTGTCGCCGCCCGCCACCATCAGTGCAACATCCGGCGGCACATGGAACAAGGCATGCCGGTCGAGCTGGATGATCCAGAAGATCAGCCCCAGCATCAGGATGCGCAGGGCCATCGCGCCCCAGATGCCGATGCGCTGTGCCTGCTGGCGCTGCTTGCCCTCGAGCTTGCCGGTGGCAATCGAGATGAACAGAATATTGTCGATGCCCAGTACGATCTCGAGGAAAGTCAGGGTCGCCAGGCTGCCCCAGAAAACGGGGGTCATCATCATTTCGGTCATGGGACGCGCGCCTCTTCGATCCGGATGGAGGGCGCAACTGAACCCTGCGGCGACCGTTTCGGCAAGGGCTGACGCGGCGGCGCAGCTTGCGCGCCGCCCCGCCCTGCCGCAGCATCGGTCGCGACAGGGGAGACGATCATGCCAGACTTCCGCACCTTAGACGCCGGCGCCGCGCAGATCCGCGTCGCCCTTGAAGGCACCGGCCCCCTCGTGCTGATGGTCCACGGCTTTCCCGAAAGCTGGTATTCCTGGCGCCACCAGATCGGCCCCATCGCCGAAGCCGGCTTCACCGCCGCCGCCATGGACGTGCGCGGCTATGGCGGCAGCACCCGCTTCCCGCAGGTCGCCGACTACCGCATGGAAGCCCTTGTCGCTGACATACTCGGCGTCGGCGCCGCGCTCTCGCCGGACACGCCCTTCACCCTCATCGGCCATGATTGGGGCGCCCCGCAGGTCTGGAACACGGCCCTCACCCATCCCAGCCGCATTGCCGCCGTCGCCGCCCTCTCGGTGCCCTTCTACGGCGCCCCGGAATTCTCCTTCGACGATGTCATCAAGCGCGTCTTCGACGACCGCGACCGGTTCTTCTACCAGTCCTATTTCCGGGAGCCGGGCCGCGCCGAAGCCGACCTTGAAGCTAACCTCGCCCGCTTCCTGAAGGCCTTCTACTACTCCATCTCCGGCGATGCGAAAGACGGCGACTGGAAACTCGGCCTGCCGTCGAGCGCAACCCTGATGGACACGCTCACCGTGCCCGAAACCATGCCCGGCTGGATGACCGAAGCGGACCTCGCCTTCTACGAAGCCGAATTCAGGCGCTCCGGCCTGTTCGGCCCGCTCAGCCGCTACCGAAACCACACGCGCGATTTCGACTTCCTCTCGCCTTTCCGGGGACGGACCATCGATCAACCTGTCTGCTTCATCGCCGGGGATAAAGACCCCGCCTTCAACGGCTTCGGCATGGTCACCGACCCGGTCGGCAAGATGCGCCCCGCCGTCCCGAACCTCGAAACTGCCCTTGTCCTGACGGGCTGCGGCCACTGGACCCAGCAGGAACGCCCGGCCGCAGTGAACGCCGCCCTCATCCCCTGGCTCACCAGTCTCAAGGGCCGCGTCGTCTGACCGCCTCACAAATCCATCTATCAATTTTCGCCGGGCGCGCTTAGCTGGGCAACTCTCAGGAGGAGACCCGCCCATGATCCGCACCCTCATCGCCGCCGCCGCCCTCGCCGCTGCGCCGCTTGCCGCCCTTGCCGACGAAGTCTGGGCCCTGCCCAGCGGCAAGCAGATCGAATACCTGCGCGACGACGGCACCACCGCCGTCCTCGCCTATTCCCCCGTCATGGGCGTCGAGCAGTCCTACATCTTCGTCCTCGGCCTCGGCGGCAATACCGACAATCGCACCACCTTCACCGGCTACTGGGTCGAGCCGACCTATGTCGGCAAGACCTGCCCCGCCGCCATCGCCGCCCCCGACGGCATGCTCTGGGATCGCTGGGGCATCGTCGAACTGAAGTTCCAGAAGAAGGGCTTTCCCTCCAAGATCACCATGAAACGCGGCGACTGCTTCGCCGCCCCGACTGAAAAGATCAAACTGAAACCCGTCGTCGGCGCCGGGCTCCAATAAAACCTGTCATCCCGGGCAGCGCAAAGCGCGTGACCCGGGACCTTCTCTCCGCCTACGTACAATATTCAAATCCGCTCACCCCCGCGAAGGCGGGGGTCCCAGTCGGCACATGTCCAAACCCGATCCCCGCCTGCGCGGCGATGAGCGGCGTTAGAGATCACCGCGTCTGCCCCCCATCCACCGCAATCACCGCGCCATTGATAAAACTCGCACGCTCCGACAAGAGGAACGCCGCCGTATCGCCGATCTCCTGCGGCGTCCCGAACCGCTTCATCGGCACCTCGCGCCTGATCCACCGCCACCACGAGTCCGCCCTCGGCCCCGTCGATTGCTTCTCCCAGTTGTTCCCGGGAAAAATGATATTGCCCGGCGCGATTGTATTGACACGGACTTTCGTCTCCGCCGCAAACCGCGCGACGCTCGTCGAGAGATGGTTCACCGCCGCTTTCGTCGCGCCGTAGTCCAGCGGCGTCCCCAAAGCCCCAAGCCCTGCAATCGAGCTGATGAACAGGAAACTGCCGCCGCCATTCTTCGCCATGCGCGGAATCGCCCCGCGCGCGAGGCGAAACGCCGAGTTCAGATTCTGATCCAGCCCCGCCTGCCATTCCTCATCGCTCACCTCGAGCCCGAGCGGCGAAGGCGACAGCCCGACATTCGCGACCGCCCCTGTGATCGGCCCGAACTCGGCCTCGCACGCCGCCAGCGCCGCTTCGATCGGCGCCGTCTGCGTCAGGTCGCCGGCAAAGCTCCAGACCTTGTCCTTACCGAACCGCCCCGCAAACGCCGCCTTGGTCTCCTCCAGCGCCTCCGCCCCGCGCGCCGTCAGCGCCACCTTCGCGCCCTCGCCCAGCAGGCTCTCGGCAATCCCGTAGCCAATCCCCCGGCTCGCGCCCGCGATGAAGATCACCTTGTCCTTAAGCCCGAAATCCATGTCCGTCTCCTCCGTTTTGCCCGAGCTGGCAGACGGGGGCGCGAAACGCCAGAGGTTACGTCGCGGGAAGCGGCGCCAGGTCCGGGGCGATCCAGCCGCGCCGGGCCTCCGGCGTGAACAGCGCTTCGCGCGACCAGTAGGCAAAGATCCAGTCCGGACGTCCGCAGGGTCCGGCCAGCAGTCTGGCCAGCACGGCGCCGAGGGGCGCGCCTTCCTGCGCGTCCCGCAGCGACATCGCCGCCATGTGCAGCGAGGCCTGGGTGATGGTTTCGTGATAACCTTCGGTATCGGTGTTCCGTCCGCCTACGGATTCGTTGTAGCAGCGGATCAGGTCCGGCATGGCGGCAAAGGCGGCCTCGCCCTGCGCGCGCAGGAGCCAGAGCGCGGCGGCAAAATGCGCCGCGTGCGTCCAGCGCGCTTTCGGCAGCGTGCAGGCGAGGAAGCGGGAGACGGTGTCTTCAATCTCGGTGTCAGTCATCGGGGTCATCCGGGAATCTCGTCTGGGTACGAAAAGAAAAAGCCCGCCGCGGGGATCCGGGCGGGCATCGGGTGGGCCGGGAACGGCGAAGGGTCAGCTACCCTGTCGCCCGCGCCCACGCGCCGATGCCGCCGCAAAGCGGGTCTGCGTCTGCTGCTGGGGGGCGTGCCGGTGGATCATGCGCGCTGGATAATTCCGCCGCGCGGCGGCGTCAATTGCCTTTCCGTCTGGCCACCAACCGCGACTCCGGCTTATCAGGGAACATTGATCCAATGCCCGGGAGGCAACTCCAAATGTCCGCCAAGGATTTCGCCTCTGCCATAGCCGCCAGCCACGAAGCCTTGCACGCGATGGCACGCGGCGACAACTCGCCCTCGATGGCGCTCTGGTCGCGCCGGCTTGATGCGGTTCTCGCCAACCCGCTCGGCGCTCCGGTCAAGGGTTGGGACAACATCAATCGGGAGTCCGCCCGCGTCGCAGCCATGTTCGATGGCGAAGTCGCGCCCATGGCCTTTGAAGAAGTTACCCGCGTCGAAACCGCCGATCTTGGCCACCTCACCGGCTTTGAACGCAGCCGTGTCCGCCGCGCCGGTACGGGCGAGATCGTGGATATGGCGCTGCGTGTCACCACCGTCTTCCGGCGCGAAGAGGACGGCTGGAAGCTTGTGCTGCGCCACGCCGATCGCATCGTTCCCGCGCCGGCCTGATATCATGCCGCAAATCCTCACCTGCGGAGTCGATGAAGCCGGCCGGGGCCCCTGGGCCGGGCCGGTCACCGCCGCCGCCGTGATCCTCGACCCCGCCCGCCCGATTCCCGGCCTCACCGATTCCAAACGC
>JBGTKE010000317.1:0-5772 GCA_041744775.1 Hyphomonas sp.
GCGGCCCGCGCCGGCGCGATCCTCGCAATGGTCGGCGCCATCAACATTCCGCTGATCAAGTTCTCGGTCGACCTCTTCACCTCGCTGCACCAGGGCGCCAGCGTCATCACCGCCGACGGCCCGAAGATGGCGGCGGTCTACCTCACGCCGCTGCTGATCAGCGCGCTAGGCCATTCACTCCTCTTCGGCGGTCTCGTTCTGACGAGCATGCGGACGGAAATCCGCGAACGCCGCATCGCGCGCCTGCGCGCCGCTGCGCTGGAAGGAAGCTGACCTGTGCCCGAGTTCGACAAGAATGCCGTCTATATCTGGGCCTGCTACGCCTTCGGCGCGCTGCTGATCCTCGGGGCGGCGTTGCAGGTCATGCTCGCCGCCCGCACCGCGCGCAGGCACCTCGAACAGATCTCTCCCGCCGAGGCGGACGAGGCCCAACCATGAACCGCTGGCTCTTCGCCCTGCCGGTCGCCGCGCTCCTCCTCTTCGGGCTGCTCGGCGCCTGGCGGATGCTGAATCCGGCCAAGGGCGCATTCGAGCGCGTCTCGCGCGCCGCTCCGGAATTTGTCTTTGAACTGAAGGACGGCGGCGAAATCTCCTTCGCCCCGCCGGCCGGCGGCCAGCCGGTTGCCGTCAACCTCTTCGCCAGCTGGTGCGCCCCGTGCGAGGCCGAGCACAAATACCTGATGGCCCTAAGCGAAACCTATCCGGACCAGCTTGTCGGCGTGCTCTACAAGGACAAGACCCAGAACGGCGAAGACTTCCTCGCCCGGCTCGGCAATCCGTTCTCGGCCGTTGCGCTGGATCCGGACGGTAGGGGCGGCCTCGATTTCGGCCTGACCGGCGTGCCCGAAACCTTCGTCATTTCCGGCGAGGGTAACATCCTGCTGCATGTCGCCGGACCGATCGACGAGGCCTCGCTCCAAAAAATAAGCGAGGCGCTTGGGGCGCCTCGCTCGTAATTCAGCTTCGTTCGGAGACGGAGCTTATTTCTTTTTCCGGGCCGGTGCTTTTTTGGCAGCGGCTTTCCTGGCAGGGGCTTTCCGGGCTTTTGGAGCGGGCGCGGCGTTTTTCGTCTCGGCGTCGTCGACCAGGCCGGCGAGACCCTGGATCAGCGCGTCCTGCTTCGCCTTGGCGAGCGTGGCGAACAGCGCCGCGTCAGCCTTGGTCACAGCCGGGAGCGCCTTGTCATGGGCTTTCTTGCCCTTGACGGTCAGCGAGACCGATTTGGCGCGCGCGTCGGTTTTGGAATCCGAGCGCTTGATCATGCCGCCGGCTTCCATGCGGGCGACCATGTCGGCGAGGGTCGAGCGGTCGATGCCGGTGGCATTGACAAGATCAGACTGGCTGACACCTTCATTGCCCGAGAGGGCTGCGAGGACCGAGAACTGGCGAAGCGTGAGGCCGGCCGATTTCAGGGCAGAAGCCGAATGGTTGGCGGCGATCTGCTGGGCGCGGTGAAGGAGGTGGCTGGGGGAAGTATTGAGATTGAAGGCCATGATGTGGTTTCCGTTTGTTGAAGATGAGGTCCGGGGAGGGACAGGAAGGATTGAACAGGGCCGATCCGGGTGGAGGCGTTAAACAAGAACCCCGTAGACGGATCAAACGCATTCCCCATACAGGCGACAGGATAAAGATAGGATGACTGATCAATTGCCAACTTCTTTCCAGGGTGCAGATTTTCGGCTGGCCGTTCCGGAAGGAGATGACAGGGTACGGCGTATCTGCACTCGCTGCAACTTCGTGGATTACGTAAATCCGAAAATCGTCACCGGATCGGTGGTGACGCAGGGTGACCTCATCCTGATCTGCAAACGGGCAATCGAGCCGCGCAAAGGATTCTGGACCCTTCCCGCAGGTTTCATGGAAGAGGGCGAAAGCGTGGAGGACGGCGCCCGGCGCGAGGCGCGCGAAGAGGCGTGTGCGGACATCGAGATCGACCGGCTGCTCGCGGTCTACTCCGTACCCCGCATTGCGCAGGTACAGATCATGTTCCGGGCCCGGCTGGTCTCCGGTATCGCTCCGGGTCCGGAAAGCACGGAGGTGAAGCTCGTTGCCTGGAAGGATATTCCCTGGTCGGAGCTGGCCTTCCCGACCGTCGTCTGGGCACTCACGCATTTCGCCGAGACCCGGGACAGGGCCGCGTTTGCGCCTTTTACCAATCCGCCGGGCACGGACAAGCTGACACGCTGATACAGCAGCCCAGCAGTGCAAAACTCATCCTGAGGCGCGCTAGGCAGCGGCGGCTGCCGTCTCCGGTTCCCGCAAATGCTTCAGCGTATACGGCGTATTCGCCGCGCCGAAGATCAGCACGATCAGCATGTTGCCGAGCTTCCAGTTGGCCCAGACATCCTCGGCGTCTTTGGCGCCGAATGTCAGTCCAAGGAATTCATAGGAGCCGGCCGGCGCAACCGGGATGCCGGCCATCACGAGCGGCGTCTCGAAGCCCGGCGCGAAGGTGCGCCAGAGATATTCGTTCCACAGCGCCATCGCGATGAAGAAGAAGCCCCAGCGGATCGCCAGCGTGCGCCAGGCAAAATCCGGCAGGTCGAAGACTTTCGAGAACAGCGACTTCCAGACATTCCGCCCGAAAAAAAGCGGAATGAAGATGATGCCCGCCATGAACAGCTGCTGGATGGTCGGCTTCACATAGATGAAGGCCTTTTCCTGAAGCAGGATGCCGATCAGGCCAAAGCCGCCGACGATGGCAGACGAGAACAGCATCATCTGCGACACCGGCTGGCGCGTCACGAGCTGGCGCGCGAGGAAGGCGAGCATCAGCGCGAGCAACACGCCGGTTGCCCAGAAGATCGCCGTGTCCTTGTTGATCAGCCCGTCCATCAGGTCGACGCGCCGGAAGATGTTGTAGACCAGCACGAAGGCGATCACGGGCACGAAGTCGCCCCAAAGCTGGTTCGCCTTGCCGGCGGCCGTGCCCATCCCGTTTTCCGATTTCACTGTCTCGTTCATGCCCTGTCCTACGCAGATGCCGGCCCGCCGGTTTATCCGCGCCTGTCTCTCACGGATGGGACGGCCGATCCAGCCATCCGCGTCACCCCGCCGCCTGCATCAGCACAAGGCCTGCCGCCAGCGTTGTGGCCGCCGCCACCCGCCGCCGCCCGAAGCCTTCCTTCAGAAGCCAGGCTCCAAACGCGGCCGCGAAGACCACGGACGTTTCCCGCAACGCGGTCACCATCGCCGCATCCGTCAGCGTGTAGGCATAGATCGCGAGGCCGTAGGAAACCGAACCCGCCACCCCGCCGATGATGCCGTTGCGCAGTTCCGGCCTCAGGCTCGCGATCAGCCTGCCCTTGCGCTGCCAGACGAGCACCGCCGTCACGCCGATCCAGTCCAGCAGGAACAGCCAGACGATGAAACTGAGCGGCGTCTCCATCGCCCGCGCCGCTCGCGCATCGGTCACCGCATAGAGACCAACGCCGACCGCGGTCATCACGGCCCAGAACACTGCCGAGCGGTCGAGCCGCCGCCCGTCCACCGTCGCCGAGGTCGGCAGCGCGAAGACGAGGATCGACAGGCTCGCCACAATCAGGCCTGCGACCTGCCAGGCCGAGAGATGTTCCTTGAGCCAGATCGCCGCCAGGATGGCCGTCGCGAGCGGCCCGAGGCCGCGCATCACCGGGAAAACCAGCGACAGCGCGCCCCGGTGCAGCGCCCGGATGGCGCAGAACTGGTAGATCCAGTGAACCGCCATCGACAGGAAGATCAGCCCCCAGGTCCCGGCCGGCGGCAGCGGCACAAAAGGCGCAAACGGCACCACCGTCAGTCCCATCACGAGCGCCACGATTGCCCGCGTGGTCAGCACGTCCCCGCCGCGTTTGACCATGACATTGGTGATCGCCACCGTCAGGGCCGACAAAAGGCAAAGCGCAACGGGAAGGAATTCTGGCCCCATGGCGCCTGCGCTTAAGCGGCTTTTGCTCGAGGGGGAAGCGGTCCCGGCGCCGCGCGGGAACCAAATTGCCTGCAGCGGCGTTACCCCTTTAGGTTCAAGACGCCGCACGGCCGCAACGCGGACGCGCGCCGCGCAAGGGAGACATGGATATGGGCAAGGGCATTCTTCTCTGGTTTCTCGGGATTCCGATCCCCCTCATCATTCTTCTTCTTCTGATCTTCTAGGAGGCGCAGATGGCCATTTCCTCAGTTGCCGCCCAGGATTCCGCACGCGTTGCGCCCCCGCGCTGGGAAGGCTCAGCAATCAGCTGGTCTGCCGTCTTCGCCGGCGCTTTTGCGGCGCTCGGCCTGTCCATCGTGCTTGTTGTCCTCGGCTCCGCGTTCGGCTTCGGCGCGATGTCGCCCATTGCCGGGGACGGTCTCTCGGCCGCCACCATCGGCACGGTCACCGTTTTGTGGCTCATCCTCACGCAGATCTTTGCTTCGGTCGCCGGTGGCTACATCGCCGGCCGCGTACGTGTGCGCTGGTCGATCCACAATGACGAAGTCTATTTCCGTGACACGGTTCACGGCCTCCTGACCTGGGCTGTGGCCACCGCCGGCATGTTCGCGATTGGAGGCCTGATTGCCGCTGGTAGTGTTGCTGCCACGACCGCCATCGCCGCCGCCGCGATCGAATCCGAAGAAGCCTCGCCTTCGACGCCGATCGTCGACCGTCTCTACCGTTCGCCCGGCGCCAATCCGGAAATGCTCGCTGCCGCCCGGCTTGAAGCCGACCGTCTCGTGGTCCGCGCGATTGCCGATGAATCGTCGATCATGTCGGCTGACCGCAACTGGCTCCAGGCCGATGTAGCCGAGTGGACCGGCCTGACCGCCGAAGACGCTGCCGCCCGCGTCGAAACGGCCTTTACCGAAATCAATGTGGCCCGCGAGGAAGCCCGGGAGGCGGTCGATACCGCGCGCGCGGCCAGCGTCACCCTCGCGCTCGCCACAGCCCTCGCCATGATGATCGGCGCCTTTGTTGCGGCAGTCGCTGCTGTCTATGGCGGGCGGGAACGCGACGGGCTCGAAGATTCGCTGGTCTAGCCGTCAGGCGAGATCGGCGCCGCGCGCGGAGCCGCCCCCCCGGCTCCGCGCGGCCCGGATATGCCGCCCGTCTTGCCGGGGCGTCGCAGCGTCAGGGTTTGACACCCCCTCGCCTTGAGGCATCCTCTTTGGCGGAGGAACACGACCATGGCGACACATGACCTGATCATTCGCGGCGGCACCATCATCGATGGCTCCGGCGGGCCCGCTTTCGAAGGCGATGTCGCCGTCTCCGGCGGCGTGATCACCGGCGTCGGCAAGGTGGGCGGCAAGGGTATCGAGGAAATCGACGCGCGCGGGCAGGTCGTGACGCCCGGTTTCGTTGACCTGCACACCCATTACGATGGCCAGGCCGCCTGGGCCGAGGCGATCAGCCCCTCCTCGCTGCACGGAATCACCACCGCCGTAATGGGCAATTGCGGCGTCGGCTTCGCGCCCTGCAAGCCGGAAGATCATGACCGCCTCATCCGGCTGATGGAAGGCGTGGAAGACATCCCGTTCCCGGTGCTCGCCGAGGGCCTGCCCTGGGCCTGGGAAAGCTTCCCGGACTATCTCGATTTCCTCAGCGCGCGCCGCTTCGACACCGACATTTGCGCGCAACTTCCGCACGCCGCGCTGCGCGTCTTCGTGATGGGCGACCGGGGCGCCAACCGCGAGGATGCGAGCCCCGCCGACATCGCCGCGATGAAAGCGCTGGCGAAGGAAGCCGTGCTCGCCGGCGCGATGGGCTTCTCCACCTCGCGCACGCTCAACCACCGCACCTCGGACGGCCAGCCGACA
>JBGTKE010000318.1:0-1967 GCA_041744775.1 Hyphomonas sp.
GTTCTCGGTCGCGACCTTCGAGCCGCCGCCGCGCGCCTATTTCCGCCCGGGCGATCCGCCGTTCCGCATCCTGCGTCCCGAGCGCCGCAATGCCGCAATCCTCGCCGCCGGCGCCAGCACCGTGTTCGAGTTGCCGTTCAACGGCGAGATGGCCGCGATGACCGACGAGGGCTTCGTACGCACCGTTCTGGTGGACGGACTCGGCGTGACCCATATTTCGGTCGGCTTCGATTTCCGCTTCGGCCGCGGCCGGATGGGCCATGCCCAGCGCCTTTCCAGCCTCGGCCGGGCGCTCGGCTTCGGAGTGACCATCGTTGAGGAAGTCGAGGGCAGGGGCGCGAAGGCCTCCTCCACCGCGATCCGGCAGGCACTGATGGCGGGCGAGCCGGACCTGGCCGCCGACATGCTGGGCAGCCCCTGGACCGCTGACGGCGTCGTGGAGTCCGGCGAACGCAACGGCCGCAAGCTCGGCTTCCCGACCGCCAACATCCAGCTTGGCGAGCTGATCCATCCCAAGCACGGCGTCTATGCCGTCCGCGCCCGGATTGAAGGCGAAGCGGACTGGCGCGCCGGCGTCGCCAATTTCGGCCGCACGCCGACCACCGGCCTGCGCGATCCGCTGCTGGAGACGCACATCTTCGATTTTGAAGGCGATCTTTATGGCAAGCGGCTGGAAGTCCAGCTCGTGACCTACCTGCGCCCGGAGAAGCGGTTCGAGAGCCTGGACCTGATGGTCGAGCAGATGCACCACGACGCCGGCGAGGCACGGGAAATCCTGGCAACGCGCGGCTGAATCATAAATATTCCGCAATCTGACCGCTTCGCCGCCCTTCACAAGGCTGCAAAACGGGAGGATGTTCCCTGCACGGGAAAGCTAGCGGGGAGGACATCGCATGCGCCGCACTCTGACATCTTTGGGACTTCTGGCCGCCCTTGCGGGATCGGCCTTTGCAGACGACAATCGCCTCGTGACGGCGGTCAGCCTGCAGGACCTGCAGACGATCCTCACCGAGGAAGGCCACACCATCACCAGCACCGGCGATGACGGCGCCGTCTCTGTCCGCGCTACCGACACGGCCGGCTCCGGCCTGATCTTCCACCTGCTCGGCACAGCCTGCGACACGGAGTTCTCCGATGACTGCCTCGGCATCAACATGCAGGTGCGCTACGATGCGGACGGCCGGGAAACGCTGGAGCGCATCAACGACGCCAACCTGATGTGGGCCGCCACCTCGACCTGGTATTCGGCCGGCGGCGTGGACGGCAGTTCGCCGACCGTGGGCGTCACCCGCTATGTCATTCTCGACGGTGGCATGACCATCCGCAACATCAAGGACAACCTGATCAACCTGCTGGCGATAGCGCCCCAGGTGGCGGACTATGTCTGGGAGGCGGGCGAGTATGCACCGGACGGCGACTATTACGACGATGACTGGTAGGCCGCGCCCGCCCCGCAAGGGGTGACAGGGCCGGGGCGGGCATGATAACCGCTGCGCCGATGACCTATTGCGTGGCGATTCAGGCGATTCGAATTAGCGGCCCGGCCGCCGGCTGAACCCATTGTTCAGTCGTGGCCGGGTAAGCCCGTTTGGCCTGAGGCCGCTCGCCCATTCCCGTTTCCGCTGACGAAGACCTGACCCAAGATGACCGACACTGCTGCGACCGAACGCGATTACCGCGACACGCTGTTCCTGCCCAAAACCGAGTTTCCCATGCGCGCTGGCCTGCCCAAGGCCGAGCCGGAATGGATCAGGCGCTGGGACGAGATGGGCCTCTACGCCAAGCTTCGGATAAGCGCCAAGGGCCGCCCGCCCTTCATCCTGCATGACGGCCCGCCCTACGCCAACGGCCACATCCACCTCGGCACGGCGCTCAACAAGATCATCAAGGACATCATCGTCCGCTCCCACCAGATGCAGGGCTTCGACGCCTCCTACCTGCCGGGCTGGGACTGCCACGGCCTGCCG
>JBGTKE010000319.1:0-1908 GCA_041744775.1 Hyphomonas sp.
ATTCGCAACCCGAGGCGCCGAAGGCCTCGCCCAGGCCAAGCGCCTCGTGCGCGGCGCGCTCACCTGGGGCCTCGAAGCGGGCACGCTCGAGGAACAGCACGGCTTCCACGAAGTCCTGAAGGCGCCGAGCGCAATGGCGGCGATGAAGGACTTCCTCGCGAACGGCGAAGACATTACACGGTAGCGATGACTGCTCTCCAAACTCCCATGTCCCGCGCGCTCGAACTCGCTCGGCTGGCAGCTTCGGCGGGCGAAGTTCCCGTCGGCGCTGTCATCATGGATCCCGCCACCGGCGAGATCGTGGGCGAAGGCGCCAATGCGCCGGTGATGTCGCATGATCCGACCGCGCATGCGGAGATCATCGCGCTGCGCTCGGCGGCCGCAAGGCTCGGCAATTACCGTCTCACGGGCCTGCATCTCTACGTCACGCTGGAGCCCTGTGCGATGTGCGCCGGCGCCATCAGTTTCGCCCGCATCGGCAAGGTCATTTACGCCGCGAGCGACCCCAAAGGCGGCGCGCTCGTGCATGGGCCGCGCTTCTTCGAGCAGCCCACCTGCCACTGGCGGCCCGAGGTGGAACAGGATGATGCGCATGATGTCGAGGCAGGCGACCTGTTGCGGGAGTTTTTCCGTACACGGAGGGGATAGGAAGCCTCTCATCTCCCATTGCTGCGCAATGGGCCCCTCCTCTCCCAAAGGGAGAGGTATGGGAGAGCCACCACTTAAGCCCTCTCCCTCCGGGAGGTGAGGGGCCCGCGACCGAAGGTCGTGGGAGGTGAGGGGCTTGCTTTCCCTGATGTCACCATCCCCAGATCCGCCCCAAACCCAAGGAGCCTCTCATGACCGCCACACTCAGAATCGAAAATGACATCGCCCTCATCACCATGGATGACGGCAAGGCCAATGCCATCAACCCCGCCATGGTCGCCTCGCTGAACGCCGCGCTCGACACGGCAGAGAAGGACGCCAAGGCGGTCGTCCTGATGGGCCGGCCGGACCGGTTCTCCGGCGGGTTCGATCTCAAGATGATGATGGGCTCGGCGCCGGAAGACGTCCGCACACTGGTCATGTCCGGAGGCGCCCTCGCCCTGCGCCTCTACACGCTGCCGATGCCGGTGATCGCCGCCTGCACCGGACACGGCATCGCGATGGGCTGCTTCCTGCTGCTCGCCAGCGACAAGCGCTACGGTATCTCCGGCCCCTACAAGATTGGCGCCAACGAGACCCAGATCTCCATGGTCCTCCCGGTCTTTGCGCTCGAACTGTGCAAGGCGCGCCTCAACCCGCAATACATGACCGAGTCGGTGATCAACGGCACGCTGTTCGATCCAGACGAAGCCGTGAAAGCCGGCTATCTCGACAAGGTCGTGCCTGCGGACCAGCTTCTCGCCGAAGCGATGGCCGAAGCCGCCCGCCTCGGCGCGCTGCCCTCCGGCGCCTTCGCCGGCAACAAGCGCCTGTTGCGCGGGCCAACGGCAGAAATCATCGCCCCGACCGTCAAACTCTGACGCTAGGCACGCTGAGCTAGTGCAGAAAGAAAATTCTGAAAAACAAAAAGAAATTATTGTTTTACGATAATTTTGGTGCTAAGCAGGGCTCCAGAATGGAGACCCTTGCATGACCCAGCCCGAAATCCCGGACACACCCACGACCTCGCTGCGCGATACGAGCTGGCTTTCCATTGCCGCCATCGTCCTGATCGTCATGATGCTCGCCTCCGTCGCTGCCGACATCGCCGGCAAGGTTGGCACGACGCTCGTCACGCAAGAGAACTGGACGGATGTCCTGAACGCCTTCCTCCTCGCCTTACTGGTCAATTCGCCGACCCTGATCATCATCGGCGTCCTCGGCGATTTCGCCGGCCTGTTCAGCCGCACGGGCGAAGGCGAAGTCTTCTCGGCCCGCAAC
>JBGTKE010000320.1:0-5001 GCA_041744775.1 Hyphomonas sp.
ACGTCGGCCCCGTCGTCATCGCCACCGCCGGCAGCGATGCCAGCTCGCACACCGCCGCCGGCGCGGGCGTCTGGCGCTGCGGCAACGGCATTCGTGTCAGCGTCGGCGAACTGCTCCGCCGCGCCGAAGCCGAAGGCATCCGCACGATCCTCCTCGAAGGCGGCAGCCACCTTGCGGCGAGCTTCGTGCGCGAAGAGGCCGTCCACGAACTCGCCTGGTTCCGCGCCCCCATCCTGATCGGCGGGGAAGGGCTCTCCGCGCTCGGCGAACTCGGCCTGACCGATCTCAAGTCTGCGACCCGTTGGCGTCCTGTCGCGACGGAACGGATTGGAGACGACGTCCTCGACACTTATGTTCGATCTGAGCAATAGGCCCCGGCCAGACTACCCGCAGGATACTCCAATGTTCACAGGCCTCGTTACCGATGTCGGCACGGTCCGCCGGGCAGAGCACCGGAATGGCCTGACCCGTTTCGAGGTCGAAAGCGGCTACCCGCTGGCCGGCATTGCCCTGGGCGCCTCGATCCTGCACTCCGGCGTCTGCCTCACCGTCGTGGACAAGGGCGAAGCGACCCGCGGCGCCTGGTTCGCGGTCGAAGCCGTCCCCGAAACCCTCTCCAGAACCGTCCTCGGCAGCTGGGCCGAAGGCGCCCGCGTCAATCTCGAACAGAGCCTGAAGCTCGGCGACGAACTCGGCGGCCATTTCGTCTTCGGCCATGTCGACGGCGTCGGCGAGATCGTCTCGGTCGAGCCCGAAGGCCAGAGCTTCCGTGTCACCATCCGCCCCCCCGCGGCCATCGCGCTTTACTTCGCGACGAAAGGCTCGGCTGCCATCGACGGCGTCTCGCTCACGGTCGCAGAAGCGCTCCCGAACGGAGACTTCCAGGTCGCCATCATCCCGCACACATGGGAAGTCACAACCCTCAGTGCACTGAAGGCCGGCTCGAAGGTCAATCTCGAAATCGATATGCTGGCGCGCTATGTCGCGCGCATGATCGGCGCCGACGCGCCGGAAGGAAAGTAACCCGCCATGATCAACGAATTCCACGCCGCCATCTCGTCGATTGAGGAAATCATCGAGGACGCGCGCAACGGCAAGATGTTCATCCTCGTCGATGCTGAGGACCGCGAGAACGAGGGCGACCTCGTCATTCCGGCGACATTCGCGACACCCGAGGCGGTCAACTTCATGGCCCGCTACGGCCGCGGCCTCATTTGCCTCTCGATGACGCAGGAGCGCGCCCACGCCCTGCAGCTCGACATGATGACCCGCAACAACCGCGAAAGCATGCAGACCGCCTTCACCGTCTCGATCGAAGCGAGGGAAGGCGTCACCACCGGCATCTCCGCCCATGACCGCTCGCGCACCATCGCCGTGGCAATTGATCCGACCAAGGATTATGCCGACATCGTTACGCCCGGCCACGTCTTCCCGCTGATCGCCAAGGAAGGCGGCACGCTCGTGCGCGCCGGCCATACCGAAGCCGCCGTCGACATCTCCCGCATGGCCGGCCTCTACCCCGCCGGTGTGATCTGCGAGATCATGAACGATGACGGCACGATGGCCCGCCTGCCGGAACTCGTCGCCTTCGCCCAGCTGCACAATCTCAAGATCGGCACCATCGCCGACCTCATCCACTGGCGCCGCCAGAACGACCGCTTCCTCGAACGCCGCGTCGAGGCGCCGCTGAACTCCGCCTTTGGCAACGGTTTCCGCACCGTCTGTTTCCGCAACACGCTCGACGGCTCCGAACACATCGCCATCGTCCACGGTGACATCCGCCCGGACTCGCTTACGCTCGTGCGTGTCCACCGCACCGACGTCCTTGCCGACATCCTCGGCGAGACCGGCCCCCGCGAAGGCCTCGTCGGCAAGGCGATGAAACTGATCGCCGAGGCGCCGGAGCCCGGCGTCGTGGTCTTCGTCAACATGATGAATCCGGGCGCCATTGCCGAACGGCTTGGCCTCAAGTCGGCATCTCCCCGCGACCCGTCCGCCCCCCTGCGGGAATACGGCGTCGGCGCGCAGATCCTCCGGGAACTCGGCGTCCGGCGGATGATCTACCTCTCCGACACGCAGCCTACCCGCGTTGCGGGACTTGACGGATACGGCCTGACCATAGAGGGCTGGCGCCGCCTGAACGAGGAGAACAGCTGATGGCCGACCGCGTCCTGATCGCGATTTCGCGCTATTACAAACATATCAGCGACGAGCTCGAAGCGGGCGCGCTCGAAGTGCTCGAGGCCGCCGGCGTGAAGGTCACAGTGATGGAAGTGCCGGGCGCGTTCGAAATTCCCGGCGTCATCGCCATGTCGGCCGATTCCGGCCGGTTTGACGGCGCCGTCGCCCTCGGCTGCGTCATCCGCGGCGAGACCTCGCACTATGACTATGTCTGCGGCGAAAGCGCCCGCGGCCTGATGGACCTGATCGTCCAGCGCCGCCAGGCCATCGGCTACGGCATCCTGACAGTCGAGAACGAAGCCCAGGCGATCGCCCGCGCTAGCCGCACGCAGAAGAACAAGGGTGCCGAAGCCGCCAAGGCCTGCCTCGCGATGATCAAGTTCCGCAAAGAGTTGATCCGGTGAAGGGCCAGAAGCTGCCCTTCGATGTCACCCGCGCCCGCCGGGCCGGGGCGCGCCTTGCCGCCGTGCAGGCGCTCTACGAAATGGACCAGACCGGCAAGTCCGCCCGCGCCACCGTGCGCGAATTCATGGAAGACCGCCTCGGCCTAGGCCCGGACGGCGCGCCGATCGAGGACGCCGACCCGGACCTGTTCAAATCCATCGTCAGCGCCGTCGTCGACCATCAGGCCCGCATCGACAACGCCATCCTCGCCCGCCTCGCCGAAGGCTGGAAACTCACCCGCCTCGACACCACCATGCGCGCCCTGATGCGCGCCGCCGCGGCCGAATTCATCGCCCACCCGGAACTCTCCGACGCCGTCATCCTCGACGAATACGTCTCCCTCGCCCACGACTTCTTCGACGAAGCCGACGCCAAGTTCGCCAACGCCCTCCTGCAAAACGTCGGCCGCGACCTGCGCGCCTGAGCGCGCGCCGGCGGCGATACGGTCTGATAACCAACCGTCATTGCGCGATAACAGATGAGAATGAATGAGAGAGAATCGTCATTCCATGTGCATTGATTGCATACGGATGAAGCAGGTTTTCGAGGGTTGGCGAGGGCAGAAGCCCGGACTTGTGCCTACAAAAAGCACCCCGCCCGAAAAATAAACTCCAACCCCTTCAAGCCGTTTCGAAATACTTGGCGTTTTCTTCCGCTACACCTCCGTGCACGGAGTTATACTCCGAGCATGATCCCTCAAGAAACTCCCCAAGCCAAAGCCCCTCACCTCCCATTGCTCCGCAATGGGCCCCTCCTCTCCCAGAGGGAGACGGGTAAAAGCGAGCACCCCTTAACCCCTCTCCCGCATGGCGGGAGAGGAGGGACCCGCCGCGAAGCGGTGGGAGGTGAGGGCCTTGCGACCGATGCAAACCCCGAAACCGCCAGCCAAACCTCCCGCTTACTCCGCGCCAACCCGCACAACCCGCCGACCTGCATTCTCCCCCCGGAACAATCCGCAGAACGCTTCCGGCATCGAGGCGATCCCGTCGAACCGCTCTTCCTGCGTCTTCAATTGTCCGCCTGCGATCATTTTCGCCATCGCGTCCAGCGCTTCCGGGAAACCGCGCGCAAAGTCGAACACGACGAGGCCCGCCATGTTCACCCGGTGCGTGATGAACGGCTTGGTGTTGACGATCCCCGGCGTTTGCTCCGGGGTCAGATTATAGTCGGCGACCTGGCCCGAGATGCAGATCCGCCCGTTCAGCGCCATCAACGGCAGCACCCGGTTGACCATCGCATTGCCGACATTGTCGAACAGGACGTCGACGCCTTTCGGGAACTCGGCGGCAATGGCGGCGTCGAGATCGGCGACGGTCTTGTAGTTGATCGCGGCATCGAAGCCCGCCTCGTTGACGAGCCAGAGAAGCTTGGCGTCCGACCCCGCGATGCCCACGACCTTCGATGCGCCCCAAGATTTCGCCAGTTGCCCCGCCGTTGCGCCGACCGGGCCTGCTGCGGAGGTGACGAGAACCGCGTCGCCTTCCTTGAAGCGCGCGACCTCCCTGGTGGCGAACCAGGCCGTGAGGCCGGGCACGCCCAGCACGCCGATCCAGGCCGACAGCGACACGCCGGGCACATCCGCCACCTTGCCGATAAAGCCCCTGCCGGATTGCAGCGAATGGGTTCTCCAGCCGCCAGCGCAATACACCTTCGTGCCCACCGGCCAGTCCGGATGGTTGCTGGCATCGATGACGCCGACACTGAACCCGTCGATGGGTTTCCCAAGCGGCAGGGCGGCGGCGTAGCTGTCGCCCCCGGAGAGGCGCGAGCGCGTGCCGGGGTCCACCGAACACCAGACATGCCGTACACGGAACTGTCCCTCCTTAGGCTCCGGCAGCGGAACGCTTTCCAGCTTGAAGTCCGAAGGCTTCGGCGCGCCTTCGCAATACTGCGCCAGCACGACCTGTTGCATCTCAGCCATCAGACGTTTCCTCCCTTATCTTCCCGCACGCCATCTTCAGCGCTTCCGGATAAAGCCGGTGTTCCGCCGGCAATGTGCGCGCGGCGAGTGAGTCGGCACTGTCTCCCGGGAGGATCGGCACGCTTGCCTGCGCGATGATCTCGCCTTCATCGACGCCTGCGCTGACCCAGTGCACCGTGCAGCCGGCCTCGGTATCGCCCGCATCAATGGCGCGCTGGTGCGTGTCGAGACCTGTATACTTCGGCAGCAGGGACGGGTGGATGTTGATCATCCGGCCCTTCCAGCGCGTCACGAACCATTCCGTCAGTACACGCATGAAGCCGGCCAGCGCGATGATCTCGGCGCCGGCTGCGCGCAAGGCGGCGTCAAGCTCGCGCTCGAACGCCTCGCGGTCCTTGCCGAAGGTGCGGTGGTCGAGCGCGAGCGCCGTCACGCCCGCCGCTTCGGCGATGGCG
>JBGTKE010000321.1:0-2713 GCA_041744775.1 Hyphomonas sp.
CGACGCCCGGCGCCATCCAGCGCCGTCCGGCGGGTCCGGGCGAGCACACCGCTGAAATCCTCAAGGACTGGGGCGTCGCGCGGGGATGAGTGCTATTCGCCCCGTGTCTGAACGTCAGACAACTGTCATGCCGCGCCATTGTTCAGACTCATTCGACTATTAACCATCGTTGTCGGCGCAGAGCCAATCAGGCTTCTTGCCAGGGCAAAGCGCCGGCGTCCTTCTTGCATACCTTGGCCGGCCTTCGGGCCGGCCATTTTCATCCGGGGGACCGGGTCCCAAAATCCTGCCGTTTGATGCTTGCCAGAGCGTCCGGGCTGCGTTAACAGGCCCCCTTTCCCGCGTTCCTCATGGGCGCGCGGCCTCAATCAGATTCCGGAACAGTGCCATGGCCGTCCCAAAGAGCAAGAAGTCGAAGTCGCGCACGCGCATGCGCCGCGCCCACGACCGGCTCGACATGAACACCTATATCGAAGACGCAAGCTCGGGCGAGCTGCGCCGTCCCCACCACATCGACCTCAAAACCGGTGTGTACCGCGGCAAGCAGATCCTTGAGCCCAGCGAAGAGATCTAGCGCAGGCGTTGCGCTGAACAGTGCATCCGCATAAGGGTTCCGGCGCCTCCTGTCCTGCAGGGGGCGCTTTTCATTTTCGGTACACGCAACGATCGGCAAGGGGCCCTTCTCATGAGCGAAATCATCGACATTCACGCCCGCGAAATCCTCGACAGCCGGGGCAACCCGACGGTTGAAGTTGATGTCACGCTCGAAGACGGCTCCACGGGCCGCGCCGCGGTTCCGTCGGGCGCCTCCACGGGCGCGTACGAGGCCCATGAGCAGCGCGACGGCGACAAGACCCGCTACGGCGGCAAGGGCGTTCTGAAAGCGGTTGACGCCGTCAATGGCGAGATCTGCAACGAACTCACGGGCCTCGACGCGACCGACCAGCGCATGATCGACATGCTGATGATCGATCTCGACGGCACCGAGAACAAATCCCGCCTCGGCGCCAACGCCATCCTCGGTGTCTCGCTCGCCGTGTCGAAAGCCGCGGCAGAAGCCTGTTCGATGCCGCTCTATCGCTATATCGGCGGCGCCAATGCGCGCGTGTTGCCGACACCGATGATGAACATCATCAATGGCGGGGCGCATGCCGACAATCCGATCGACATCCAGGAATTCATGATCATGCCGGTCAGCGCCGAGAGCATGGCCGATGCCGTGCGCGTCGGCGCGGAAGTGTTCCATGCGTTGAAGAAGACACTGCACGATGCCGGCCACAACACGAATGTCGGCGACGAAGGCGGCTTCGCGCCCAACATCGGTTCGACTGACGAGGCCATCGGCTTCATCCTGAAAGCCATCGAGAAGGCGGGCTACAAGCCCGGGGAGGATGTGGCGCTCGCACTGGATGCGGCGTCCACGGAGTTCTTCAAGAAGGGCAAGTATGAACTCGCTGGCGAGGGCAAATCGCTCACCTCCGAACAGTTCGCGGAATACCTCGCTGATCTGTGCGGCCGGTATCCGATTCTCTCAATCGAAGACGGCATGGCCGAAGACGATTGGGATGGCTGGATCGCGCTGACCGAAATGCTCGGCGACAAGGTTCAGCTGGTTGGCGACGATCTCTTCGTTACCAACCCGGACCGCCTTGCGATGGGTTTGCAGCGCGGCGCGGCCAACTCGATCCTCGTCAAGGTCAACCAGATCGGCACCTTGTCGGAAACGCTGGACGCGGTCGAGCTCGCGCACCTGCATGGCTACACGGCCGTGATGAGCCACCGTTCGGGCGAGACCGAGGATTCGACGATCGCCGACCTCGCCGTCGCCACCAATTGCGGGCAGATCAAGACTGGCTCGCTCAGCCGGTCTGACCGGATCGCGAAGTACAACCAGCTCATCCGCATCGAGGAAGAACTGGGGCCGATCGGTATTTATGCCGGGCTGTCGCGCATCAACGCTGGCTAACCTGGATCAAAATACCGAAAGGCGACCGGCGCATTTCGTAGTCTGGGCGAATCATCGGCTGAGCACGGGGGCTTCGGCTTCGCGTGGGCGGCCGGTCCGGTAAGGGATTGGTTACCCGCGCCGTTTACCAGTAGGTCCATGGTGTCACGTCTTCAGGCTCTCGGGCTCAGCCTTCTGGTGCTCTATTTCGCCTACCACGCGTTCGCGGGGGAGAAGGGGTTGGGCCGTTGGACCGATTCGCAGATCGCGCTTGAGACCAAAGAACGTGAACTCGCGTCCATGCAGGCGGAGATCGAACGGCTGAAAGTGGACATTCGCCGGCTGACACCGGGGTCAGTTGACCCCGATTATGTCGAGGCCCTGGCACGCGACAAACTGGCTTTCGTTTATCCGGGGGAGATCGTTCTCCTAACTCCGGGCACCAGCTCTGCAAATTGACAACGATGTTCTGACTTGCCGCTGCAAAATTGCAGCGACATAAGGAGTCAGGGAGACACGTTGCATGGCCACAAAACCCAAGGGTTCCAAAAAAGCACCCGTGAAGGCCTCCAAGGCCGACATGTTGAAGTTCTATCGCGAGATGCTGCTCATCCGGCGGTTTGAGGAAAAGGCCGGCCAGCTCTACGGCATGGGCAAGATCGCGGGCTTCTGCCACCTTTATATCGGGCAGGAAGCGGTCGTCACCGGCATGCAGGCCTGCCTCAAGGACGGCGACCAGGTGATCACCGGCTACCGTGACCACGGCCA
>JBGTKE010000322.1:0-2183 GCA_041744775.1 Hyphomonas sp.
TGTCGATGTTCTCCGCCTTGAACTGCAGCTTCAGCCGGGCGTCCTTCGACAGTACCCCGATCCAGATCGAGTTCGGTCCGGTCGCGGGCTTTGCAGCCGCACTCCAGTCAACCATCACATAGGCATCAAACAACCGCGCCATGGCTAAGCCAGTTTGAACAGCATCTTGCCGGTATTGGCGCCGGTGAAGAGGCCAAGGAAGGCGTCCGGCGCCTTTTCGATCCCCGTCATCACGGTTTCCTCGAAGCGCATCTTGCCGCTTCCGATCCAGGTGGCCATGTCGGCATGGAAGGCCGGCAGCATGTCATTGTGCGTAGAGACGATGAAGCCCTGCAGCTTCAGCTGCTTGCCGACGGCCATGATCATGTTGTGCGGGCCGGGCGCGGGAACGGTATCGTTGTACTGGGCGATCATTCCGCAGAGGGCCATGCGGGCCATCGGCCGGGCACATTCGATCGCCGCGGTGAGGTGGTCGCCGCCGACATTGTCGAAATAGACATCGATGCCCTTCGGTGCAGCGGCCTTGAGCGCGGCAGCAAGGCCCTCGAAGCCCTTGGCCTGCTTGTAGTCGATGACGGCATCGGCGCCGATCGATTTGACGAAGGCGCATTTATCGGCGCCGCCGGCCGAGCCGATCACGGTGCAGCCCTTGATCTTCGCAATCTGGACGACGGTCGAGCCGACGGCGCCGGCCGCGCCCGAGACGAACACGGTGTCCGTGGGCTTCAGCTCCGCAACCCGCAGCAGGCCCGCATAGGCCGTCAGCCCCGGCATGCCGGCCACGCCGAGGAAGGCGCTCTCGGGCAGTCCGGTGGCGGGCAGTTTCTGCACCATCGCAGCGGCCGGCGGCGCGGTCCAGCCGGTGCGCCAGCCGAGGAAGGAGGAGACGAGATCGCCGACCTTGTAGTCCGGATGCGCCGAGGCCGACACACGCCCGACCGCGCCGCCCTGCAGCGTCTCGCCAATCTGGAACGGCGGCACATAGCTCTCGCGGTCATACATCCGGCCGCGCATGTAGGGATCGACCGACATCCAGGTATTCATGACCTGGATTTCACCGTCGCCGGGGGCGGGCACATCAATCGTCCTGGACTGGAAGTCGGATAGTTTCGGCATGCCGACGGGGCGGGCCGCAAGGGACCATTCGGTCGAAGTCAGCTTGGCCATGTCCGTCACCTTTGTGTTGTTTTGTCTCGGGTCCACATGAACCGGCTGGCGCGGCCTGTGAAGGGGGCGCGGCGAAGAATCCGCCGTGCCGGCGACACTTGCAGCCCGGCGCGCGCGGTGTCATTGCGGAAGGTAAGAGGGACGGGAAGCGGCATGACGAAACTGAAAGTGGGCGTTGCAGGCGCCGGCGTGTTCGGAAACTACCACGCCCAGAAGGCGGCCGCCTCGGCGCGCGCCGATCTGATGGGCATCTTCGATGTCGATCTCGCCCGCGCCGAAAAGCTCGCCGAAACCTTCGGCGCCAAAGGCTACAGTGACTATGCCGAATTCCTGAAAGTCTGCGACGCCGTCGTCATCGCCGTCCCCGCAACCTGGCACGAGAGCCTTGCGCGCCAGGCCATCGAGGCGCACTGCCATGTGCTGGTCGAAAAGCCGCTGGCGCTGTCCGGCATGGCGGCGCGCGATCTTGCCGACGAGGCGGCTGCGCGCGGCCGCATCCTGCAGGTCGGCCATCAGGAACGCTTCGTCGCCAACGCCATGGGCGTGCTCGCGATTCCGGAAGTCCCGCTGCTGGTCGAATCCGTGCGCTCTGGCCCGGCCGCGCCGGGCGGGCGGGCAGGCGACGTCTCGGTTATCTGGGACCTGATGATCCACGATCTCGATCTCGCCGCCATGCTGCTGGGGCGCGAGTTCACTGGTGTCGAGGCAACCGGGCGGCGCGTGCACTCGCCTCACATCGATGAAGCCGAAGCGGTGTTCACCTATGCCGGCGGCGGCAAGGCGAAGCTGCGTGCCAGCCGATCCGCAGAGTTCCGTGAACGGACGATGCGCGTGGTCTACCCTTCGGGCGAGATCGACATCGATTTCCTCACGCGCAAGCTCGTCAACACCACGCCGTATGAAGTACGCGTGGATATCGCAGCGGACCTGCCCGATCCGCTCGGCGCCGCGGACGAGGGCTTCTACGCCGCCTGCCTCGGCCTCGCTCGCAGCCCGGTCCCGGCGCACGGCGCGGT
>JBGTKE010000323.1:0-12475 GCA_041744775.1 Hyphomonas sp.
CCGGCGGCTGTCGCCGTGACTACAGCCGACGCGCCTTCCGGCAGGCGCAGCAAGTGCGCAAACACGCCGCCGGCCGGCGCGGTGCCATCGATAATCACATCGAAGGCAGAGTTCGGGTCACGGAGTATCCGGGCTTCGATACGATCGCCAGCGCCCTCCAGAGGCGATATCCGAAGCTGAGCATCGATCGATCCATTCCGCGCGTTCTGGAACCGCGCAGAAATTCCGGAGGCGGACTCAGGTCCCGCTACGCCTTCTGCGACGAAAAGCCGATCAATCGTCGCCTTGCCCAGACGGATTTCCCAGGGGTCGCTCTCGGTATCAGGCCTGTCTGAGCGCACGGGGCGCCGCAGGACGTTGACGCCTGAAACGGACAGGTTCTCGATATCCACGGTGCGCGAAAGGAGCGCGAAGGGAGACCAGGACAGGTCAATCTTCTCGGCAGTGAGCCAGACTCCGGTGCTGTCGCGGATTTCGAGAGACCCCACTGTAAAATCCGAAAGGGGATCGCCCTCGAGCCGGCGCACGCTGAGGCGGCCATAGCCGGCGACATCGCGCCCATCGATCTGCGAAATCACGAAGTCGCGCCCGGACTCTGTCGAGACCCAGTGCCGCGTGATCACCACGGCAGACACCAGGGCAAACAGCAACACGACCAGCGCCGTCAACCAGGGCCGGCGCCGCAGGAGAGGGAAGGGGTTCAGGGGCATGGCCATCAGAACGCCTGACCGATCGAGATATAGATCTGTACCGGCGTATCGCCCTCGCGGCGATCAAGCGGGGTCGCGATATCCAGGCGAATGGGGCCGAATCCGGGATAGTAGCGGATGCCAAGGCCGATTGAGGCCGATGCATCCGAAAATACCGTACCCGGATCATCGCTTGCCGCACCGAAGTCTGTAAAGAGGGCGTATCCGAACCGCTCTGAAGCGCGCCACCTGAGTTCGGCAGATGCCGCGAACAGGTTCTGGCCCCCGATGATGTCACCGAACGCATTCGTCGGCGACAGGCTCTGGTATTCGTAGCCCCTGACGGTGCCGCCGCCGCCCGCGAAGAACAATCTGTCCGGCGGTACAGCGTCCGAACCCACGAAGGCACCGAGCTCGGCGCGAAAGGCTGCGATGAGATCCTCAGCGACAGCGCGGTAGGTTGAGGCTGTCAGATGCAGCCGGGTGTAGACCGGGGTCTCATCGCCAACGGATACGCCGGTGTCGGCGGCCGCGAAGAAGCGGAATCCGGATTGCGGATCGAGCGGATCGCCGACATCCGAGTAGTTGACCGACACCGGGAATGACAGGGTAAGCTGCTCGCGCTCGATACCGCCGAGGAGACGAGCCCGCTCGTCGAAGGTCCGCGTCGCGTCCAGTGCGGTGCCCACCGACAATGTGATTTGCGGCGTCAGCGGCTGGGCCAGTGCCGCGCCTAAGCGAACACCTTCTAGGTCATAGGCATCGGTCTGTTCTGCGCGCACGCCGGCGTCCAGCGACAGGGTCCGGCCATAACGGCCGATGTTGGGTCGCTCATAGGTCGCGGTCAGGTCCTGACCCAGAGTGGCGATCTTGGTACGGACGCGTAAGCGATCCGCGCGGCCCGTGAGATTGCGGCGCTCCCAGTAGGCGTCGACACCAATTCCTTCCGTGGTGGATGCTGTGACGCCGGCCCCGATGGTGCGCGGCTTACCTTCGACCAGAGTCGTGGAAACGGTATGCAAGCCATCGAGGCCCGGCGTTTCGGAGATGACAACGCCGATGCCTTCGTAGAGGCCTGTAGCCCGCAGCCGGGTGCGCAGCCGGTCAATCGTGGCCGGGGTGTAGAGATCACCGTCGGACCATGTCTTCAGCGCACGGACCGTTTTCGAACTGCGGGCGTCCACATCCGGAATTTCCAGCGCGCCGAGCGACACGCGGGGGCCAGGAACCAGCAGGAAGGTCAGCTCGACGTTTGCATCCTGCCGCGACGCCAGCACATCGATGCCATCGCTGCGAGCGAAGGCATATCCCTGGCGGTGAAGTAGCCGCACCAGGTCATTATCAAATCGCTCGATTGTCTGCGTCCGGGCCACCGAGCCTGCCGGCAGCGATGCCAGCTCGCTCTCAAGCCGCGCGGCCACTTCCGGGACCATCGCGTCGCGTCCGGCGAAATCTCGCGACAAGACCGTGAACAAGGGGCCGGGTTCTGCCACCAGGACAGCAGCGTCACTGGTGGCATCTATCTGGGAAGGCGCAATGTCAGCGGCAAGATAGCCCTCGGACGCCATAAGGTCACGAAGGACTGTTGCGGAACTATTCATTCGGTTGCGGGCTTCGAGCACGCTGCGGGGTGCTGGCTCGTCGACACGGACAAGTTCATTGGCGCGGGTGCTGAGGGCTGGGGGCATGCCTTCCACCGTCGCCCTCGGCGCGCCTTCGGATTCCTGGGAAACGGCACCGCGCAGGCCGGGAACGAGCGCACAGGCAGACGCGCCGACCAGCAGACAGGCCCCGGCCAAAGGCCGGGCGATCGTCCAAGCGTTGGCCGGTTTCGCCACTTTCATCGCTTTTTCTCAGCTTTCTGCCGGGACAGGCATGCAAGTCTTGGCCCATTCATAAGAGTGAAACCATAACGTTCACTTGACAGGTGAAGGCTAGTCAGTGGGCTTCAACAGGCCAGATTGCGTCTCACGGTTTCGTGACCCTATATGGCCCGAAAAACGGCAGGATTCGACGCAATGATGTATCTACTGGTCCTCGGAGGGCTCATTTTCCTGCTCATCGGCGGCGAAGCCCTTGTGCGCGGATCGGTGAGCGTTGCCCGGAAACTCAACATATCCGAGCTGGTGATCGGCCTCACACTGGTTGGTTTCGGGACATCGGTGCCGGAACTCGTGACCAGCCTTCAGGCGGTCGATCGAGGGGCTGTAGGCATCGCCATCGGCAATGTCGTGGGTTCGAACGTCGCGAATATCTTTCTGGTCCTCGCGATTGCCGCGATCATTTCACCGATCATTGTTAACCCGAAGGCGCTTGCGCGGGACGGTACGTTCATGCTGGCCGTCACGGGGCTGCTCTGTGCCTTGCTTTGGTTCGACCACTTCAACCGGCTTTCAGGCTTTCTCCTGCTCTCCTTGCTGATCGCCTATCTCGCGTATTCGCTGATCGCAGACCAGAACCGGCAGGATGCGGTCGCCGAACTCCACAAGGCCGAAGGCGAATCCGTGGAAGCACATTACAGCCTCGGTGTGGGCCTGCTGATCGCAATCGCCGGCCTCGCGGGCGTCGTTGCGGGCGCCAACATGCTTGTCACCGGAGCAACATCGCTCGCGCGGTCCATAGGCATCAGCGAAACCGTCATTGGCCTGACGATCGTTGCGATTGGAACAAGCCTGCCGGAACTGGCAACCTCGATTGTCGCCGCCTATCGCAAACGCGCCGACGTCGCGCTGGGCAACATTATCGGGTCGAACATTTTCAACGTCCTCGGCATCCTCGGCGTAACTTCTCTCGTTAGCCCATTCTCGATCCGCGGCGACATCTCGGCGGATGCCATGGCCGGAGCGGAACCAATCAGCATTATCTCGTCGGTCGATGTTGGCGCCCTCGTTCTATCGGCTGGCTTATTGATGCTGTTCGCCATGACCGGAAAGAAGATCGCGCGCTGGGAAGGGGGCGTTCTCCTGCTCGGCTATGCCCTCTATATGGGCCTGACCTTCAACCTCATTCCAAACTTGAACCTGATCCCCTATGGCTGACGAAACGATCTACCAGGGCCTCGGCCAACTCGGCCAGGCCAGCGCCATCCCGGCGAACCCGGAGGCGGCTGTCCTTGAGCGCGTGGCGAACCCGCACGAAGATACGCTGTATCTGACCCGGCTCGTTGCTCCCGAGTTCACGTCGCTGTGCCCGGTCACTGGCCAGCCGGACTTTGCGCATCTGGTCATCGATTACGCGCCCGGTCCCTGGCTGGTGGAATCGAAAAGCCTGAAGCTCTACCTGACGAGTTTCCGCAATCACGGCGCCTTCCACGAAGACTGCACCGTAGCCATCGGCAAGCGCCTTTTCGACTTCACGCAGGCGCGCTGGTTGCGCATTTCCGGTTACTGGTATCCGCGCGGGGGCATTCCGATTGATGTCGTCTGGCAATCCGGCGCGGTTCCGGATGGGCTTTATGTTCCAGATACCGGCGTTGCGCCGTATCGCGGCCGGGGCTGAATCAGGCACCGCTCCAGCGTTCGATCCGGGCGCCGACGTCTGCCCGCACGCGTTCCGGCGTCGCCGCCCGGGCCGTGCCGAGATGAACGAAACCGGCCACCCGTTCGTGTTCCTTCAAGCCCAGAAGCCCGCCCGCTTCCTTGTCATAGGCGGGCCATTCGGTCAGCCAGACGCCAGCCCACCCGCAGGCATTGGCGGCCAGCAACAGGTTCAAGCACACCGCGCCAGCGGAAAGTTCCTGCTCCCAGACCGGTGTGCGGCCGTCATCGACAGGGCTTGAGATCACCGCCACGACAATCGGGGCCCGTAGCATCGACTTTTCGGCTTCCTTGACCTGAGTCTCGGGTGCGCTGCGCACCTTGAGAATCGCCGCGAGGGACGCGCTCATCTTGGCCCTGGAAGCGCCTTCAAAGACCAGGAAACGCCAGGGTCCGAGCTTGCGATGGTCGGGAACGCGCGCGGCCACATACAGCAGTTCATCCAGTTCGGACGGGTCCGGACCGGGCGTACCCAGCACGAGTTTATTGGCAGATTTTCGCAGCGCCAGCAGGGCGCGCGCCTCGGCGCTGGGACGTGCACCGGCAAGCGGCGCGTCGCGAAAGGGAGGGGGCGGAAAGCGTTTGGTCATCACTTGTAAGGCTTAATGCGCACCGTGGTGAAGGAAAAGTTGCGATTTATTTTCACGTCTGGCTTGCCCGCCTCTTGCGGCTGCTCTATTTCTGCTGGGTGTGAACAGTGTTCACTTTCTAAACGTTGATCGGAAACGGCCCGCATGTCACAGCCCCTGGACCTAGAGACATCACCGGCGGAACGCCGCCGCCAGAAGGTTCGGGGCGCCATTCTCGAGGCGGCCGAGCGCGTGTTCTCGGTTGAAGGAGAAGCCGGCCTTTCGATCCGCAGGCTTGCCGAGGAAATCGACTATTCACCGTCCGCCCTCTACAAGTATTTCGGATCAAAGGAAGAACTCGTCGATGAATTGAAGGAGGCGTTTTTCGGTCGGCTCATGGAAAGCGTAGACCGAGCCGTGCTTGAAACCCTGTCGTTTGATCAGAGAGTGCGGCGGTGTTTCACTCGCTATATCGAAGTCGCTGTGGAACGGCCGCACCATTATCTCGCTGCATTTTCCTCCCTCGGACCGGCGGACGCCGATCACCCGCCAGGAAATGACTGGTGCGTCTTTCAGGAAAGCAAGAAGGGACAGGCGTTCGGAACAGTAGTTGCGCTGGTTCAGGAAGGGCAGGAGACGGGTGTCTTCGATTCGAGACTGGATCCCTTCCTCGCGGCAAAATCACTCTGGGCATCGATGCACGGACTGGCGCAGTTGCTGATCCACCTGCCGGGTTTCTCCGCGATGATGCCCGACCGGTCCCGGGACATCTCGATCAAAGAATTCACCGCGTTTCACGTCGGCATGATGGTGCGCAGCCTTCAGCCCGGTCTCCCAGCCCAAGTCGCCAGCGAGTGTGCAGATGTCTGATCCGGATTACACATCGGTCTCGCAGCCGCGAGATTTCCGGCCCACGCTGGTCAAGGGTCTCCTCTTCGTCGCGGTGCTTGCACTCGTGATAGCGGCCTTGCTGTTTGGCGCCTTTACCCTGCGCAGCGCCGAAGGCCCCAAGGTTGCCGATGCCGAGCCCGAGCCGCTCTCCGTTGAAGTGGCGGAACTGTCGCTCATCAAGAATTTCGAACTCGAAGAGACGTTCGCGGGCCTCGCCGAGGCCGAGCGTACCAGCCAACTCGGCTTTGCGAGCGGCGGACGGATCGAGGCGGTCCGCGTCCGGGTTGGCGACCAGGTCAAGGCCGGAGACACGCTCGCAAAACTGGATACGCGCGCCCTGTCGGCCCAGCTCGCCTCGTCGGAGGCGGTTGTCGCGGAAGCGCGCGCCGGATACCGGCTGGCGAGGGACTCGGTGGAACGTCAGCGCACGCTGGCGGCTCAGGGACATGTTTCGACCCAACGCGTCGACGAAGCCGAATCGCTGGCAGCGACGGCCTCGGCGCGTATCGACGCCGCCAAGGCCCAAGCCGATACGTTCCGCGTACAGATTGATCTCGCCCGCATCACAGCGCCATTCGACGGCGTGGTGACAGCCCGGTTTGCCGATGAAGGCTCGATCTCAAGCCCGGGCCAGCCATTGCTCGAACTCGTCGAAGCGGGCAGACTTAAAGCCCAGATCGGCGTGCCGGACAGTGTTGTCTCTTCGCTCGAAGCCGGAAAAGTGTACACTTTGATATCGGACACAGGACCTGTGTCCGCGACGCTTCGCAACGTGACCGGCGTCGTCAATGCGTCCCAGCGTACCGTCGCGGCCGTGTTCGACATTGACGATGCGAGTTCTGTCTCGGCCGGCAGCATTGTCCGGTTGTCATTGCCACGCACTATCGATGAGGGTGGCTTCTGGGTTCCGGTGAAATCGCTGACCAGCGCCACGCGGGGCCTCTGGACGGTTTATGTCGCCGTACCCGATGGCAACCGCGCGCGCGCAGAGGCCCGGCTCGTGGAAATGGTGCACACTTCCGGTGACCGCGCGTTTGTCCGCGGACCCATGCAGCCCGGCGACCGTATCATTGTCGATGGCCTGCACCGCATCACGCCGGGCGTGCCGGTCACGCCTGTCAATTCCCGGCACGCTTCCACCGAACACGACGGCTAGGGACACGCCCGCCACATGCGCACGCTGTTCTTCCGCTTTCCGCGTCTCGCCGCCCTGGCGATTCTCGTAGTCCTATTCGGCGGCATCGGGGCGCTGCTTTCGCTCGGACGGCAGGAAGACCCCACGCTGGTCGAGCGGTTCGGTCTCGTTCTGGTCACGCTTCCGGGCGCCGACGCCGAACGGATGGAAGCCCTGATCGCCGAACCGCTCGAAGCGGCTCTGATGGAGCTGCCGGAAGTCAAACAGGTGGAAACAACCGCGCGCAGCGGCGTCGTCCAGGCCAGCATCAACATCCGGGATGATCTGACGAACGCCGAAGTCGATGATGCCTGGACGCTCGTGCGCCAGCAGGTCGCTAAGGCGCAGCAGAGCTTTCCGGCTGCTGCCTCGAGGGCTGACATCACGCGCTTCTATGTCGGCGCGAGCACGATGGTCGTGTCCCTGACATGGACCGGCGCGGATGATCCGCCCCTGGCGGTCATGCGCCGGCTGGGTCTCGACCTGCGCGATACCTTCCAGCGCCTTCCGGGCACGGAACTCACCGAGACATTCGGCATGCCGGTCGAGGAAGTCCGGGTCATCGTTGATGGGGATACGCTGGCGGCGGCGGGCGTCAGCATTGCCTCGGCGGCAAGTGCCATCGCGGCCTCGGATTCCAAAGCGCCAGCCGGCCGGCTGCGGACTGATGGCGGCACGCTTGGCGTTGAAGTCGGCGGCGAACTCGACAGCATCGGCCGTGTCCGCTCGGTTCCGATCGTGCAGACGGCCAGCGGGTCTGTCCTTCGCGTCGGCGACGTGGCAACGGTCATCAAGGGGTTCGAGGATCCGCCCTCCCGGATGGCCTTCGAAAACAATCAGAGGGCCGTGCTGGTGGCGGCTTACATCTCGCCGAACCAACGGGTCGATCGCTGGGCAGAAGCGGCAAGAAACGCTGTCGTGGGATTCGAGACCGGCGTTCCGCCCGGGATCAAGGTCGAGATCGTCTTTGACCAGAGCATCTACACGACTTCGCGCCTGAACGGCCTCGCCCTGAACCTCGGTTTCTCGGCGCTGATCGTCTTTTGCGTCCTGTTCCTCACCATGGGATGGCGCTCGGCTTTCGTCTGCGGAACCGCGATGCCGCTCACCATCGCGCTCGTGTTGATCCTGTTCAACGTCTACGGCCACCCGCTGCACCAGATGTCGGTCACCGGCCTTGTGATTTCCCTGGGTCTTCTGATCGACAACGCAATCGTCGTCGTCGATGACATCGACCAGTGGCGGGCCAAAGGCCTGTCGCGCATCGAGTCGATTGACCGGAGCTTGAAGCACCTGATTGCCCCCCTTGGGGCTTCGACGCTGACCACGGCGCTCGCCTTCGCGCCGATCGCCATGTTGCCCGGGTCGGCCGGCGAGTTTGTCGGCATGATCGGCATATCGGTAATTTTCTCGATCGTCGCCTCCTTCGTGCTGTCGGTGACGCTCGTTCCGGCGCTCGCGGGATGGTTCGACCGGACTCGGAGCTGGGAGCGTGGCGCGGCAACCCGCCCGCGCCGCTGGTGGCGTGATGGCGTGTCGATCAACTTCATCTCCGACGGCTACCGCGCGACGATCGAAGCCGTCCTGCGCTTTCCGCCGCTGGGAATCCTGATCTGCGTCGTGCCCGCCTTCGTGGGCCTGATGCTGATGACGCAACTGCCGCAACAGTTCTTTCCGCCCACGGAGCGCGACCAGTTCCAGGTCACGCTCAATCTGACTTCGGAATCGAACCTCGCGGATACGCAAGCGATCACGCAACGCGCGACTGAACTGATCAAGCAGAACGAAGGCGTCAGATCCGTCACCTGGGTGCTCGGGGAGCCATCGCCGCGCGTCTATTACAACGCGTTCAATAATACCCGCGGCGTGGAAGGCTTCGCAACCGGTTGGGTCCAGCTTGATGGCAACCTGCGCACGCGCCAGATCGTCGACGACGTCCAGCGACAAGTCCGCCGGGAGTTTCCGGCCGCGCGGTTCCTCGCCCTGCCGTTCGAACAGGGTCCGCCCGCAGATGCGCCCATCGAACTGGTCCTGCGCGGTCCGGACCTTGAAGTGCTGAACCGGCTCGGCGACGAAGTGCGCACCGTTCTGACTCAGACACCGGGTATCACCTATTCGTTGTCGTCCCTCGAACTTGGCGCGCCCACACTCCGCCTGAAGGCGGACGAGTCGGCGACCAACCTCGCCGGGAGCCGGCTCGTGGAACTTGCTGCCAACATAAATTCCGAACTGGAAGGCGTGCGGGCAGGCTCCGTGCTCGAAGGCACGGAAGAGCTCCCGGTACGGATCATTTCTTCCGATAGCCGGCGGTCGACTTTGAGCGATCTGCAAGGCAAGACAATCGGCGCAACACCTGGCAACACGGGCACGCCGCTGTCGGCGCTTGGTGGGATGGAACTCGTGCCGAAGACGTCGACCATCTCGCGGCGTGATGGGCTGCGTACGAACCAGATACTCGCCTATCTCGATCCGTATACGCTGCCCGCGCCGAGCCTTGCACAGTTCCAGGAACGGCTCGACCAAAGTAACTTCATCTTGCCGCCCGGTTACGACATGCTGGTCGGCGGTGAAGCGGAAAACTCCGGCGACGCCGTCGGCAATCTCGCGTCTGTCGGCATTCCGTTGATGCTGGTGATGGCCGGCGCGGTGATGCTCGTGTTCAACTCGTTCCGCATGATGCTGCTGGTCATGGTCGCCGGCGTCCTGTCGGTCTTCTACGCCTTCTTCGGAGTATGGCTGTTCAATCTGCCTTTCGGGTTCAATGCGATCATCGGCAGCCTTGGTCTGTTCGGCATCGCCATCAACGGAACAATTGTCGTGCTGTCGCTTTTACGAGCGAGTCCGGCGGCGATGGCGGACGACATCATTGCGCAGCGCGAAGTCGTGATGGATGCGACGCGGCACATCGTGGCCACGACCCTGACCACGATGGGCGGCTTCGTGCCGATCCTGTTGACCGGCGACGCGTTCTGGATGCCCCTTGCGGCCGGAATTGCGGGCGGTGTCGGCGGGTCTGCGCTGCTGGCGCTCTACTTCACACCGGCGGTTTTCCGGCTCTCGACGATGCGATTGTTCGGCGGAAAACGACCTCAATTGGCGACTGCGGAATGACCGGAGACCGACTTAGAGCCCGAGATTGAAATTTCCGCCTTCGGGCGCCATCTACACAAACAGATACTCGCAGGAGACCGGCATGATAGACAATCCCGACATCGGCGCGCCGGCGCCCGCCTGGAAACGGTTGCGCTTCGAGGCCACGGCCGCCGCCGCGGAAGAGCCGTCGCTTTCAAGCTACCTCAATGCGGCGATTCTGAACCACGTCACCCTCGGCGAGGCGCTTTCCTACCACCTGGCCGAGAAGCTCGCGAGCCCGGCCATGGGGACCCAGCAGGTCCGCCATGTGATATCCGGTATCTATGATGGTGCACCGGAATTGATCGCCCTGGCCGAATCCGACATGCAGGCCGTGCTTGAGCGGGATCCCGCCTGCCGGGGCATGCTGCAGCCCTTCCTGTTCTTCAAAGGCTATCTGGCGCTCCAGACCCACCGGATCGCCCATCAGCTCTGGCGCCTTGGCCGCGAAACGCTGGCCTTCCATTTCCAGAGCCGCGCGTCGGAACTGTTTGACGTTGATATCCACCCGGCCGCCCGCATCGGGCGCGGGGTGATGCTCGACCATGCCTCCGGGATTACCATCGGCGAGACGGCCGTTGTCGGCGATGGCTGTTCGCTGCTCCACGGTGTGACACTCGGCGGCACCGGCAAGGAAGTCGGCGACCGGCACCCGAAGATCGGCCGCGGCGTGCTGCTCTCGGTCGGCGCGAAGATCCTAGGCAACATCACGGTGGGCGACGAAGCCAAGGTGGCGGCGGGCAGTGTGGTGCTGAAAGACGTTCCGGCCTATTGCACGGTGGCCGGCGTCCCGGCGAAGGTCGTCGGCGGTCCGAGCTGCTGCCAGCCGGCCCAGACGATGGACCAGGGCATCCCCGACCAGGCGACGCCCTGACGGTTACCTTGCAGCGCAGCACTTTGCGCGGGCGCTCAAAGCGTCTAGTCTCGCCATGTGTTGATTTGGTTCAGGAAATACCATGATAAACAAAGAAGAAACCCTGCGCCTTGAGGCCTATCTCAAGGAGAAGCTGCATCCGGGCCTGCGCCTTCTTGCACGCGACAAGCTGAACGATTCCCTTGAAGTGTACCTCGGTGCCGAATTCCTCGCCGTCATCTACAAGGACGAGGAAGAGGGCGAGACTTCGTACCAGCTCATGATGACGGTCCTCAAGGAAGACATCATGGGCGGCTGAGCAATCAGCCTGCTTCGCGGTACGCCCCGCGCTCCAATCGATCATTGATGGCTTCGCCGAGACCCGTGCCGGGGATCGGCGACACCGCAATGCGTTCGAAACGCATGTCGAGGCTGCGCAGCATCACGAACAGGTTGGCCGCGGCTTCGACGAGATCGCCCGCAGTCGACAGGTTCAGGTCTCCCGACACAAGCGGGCCGAAGGCGAGAAAGCCTTCGCCGTCTTCCCACGCCGTCGCATTGAGTCGAAGGCGGGCTTTCGGCGCATAGTGGGATTTCATCTGGCCCGGTGCATTGATACCTGACTGGCCGCCATGAGCGCGCAAAGCATGGCCGAGTTTCGCGGCAATCGTTTCCGTCGCAAGGCCGCCGGGCCGGAGCAGGACCGGTTCGCCCTCCTCGAACCCGAGAATCGTGGACTCCATCCCGACATCACAAGGGCCGCCGTCGAGGATCAGGCTGATACGGTCGCCCAGATCATCAGCGACGTGCTCGGCGCGCGTCGGGCTGACATGACCCGAGCGGTTCGCCGACGGGGCAACGAGCGGTCGCCCGAACACTTCGATCAGGGCAGCCGCGGCGCGGTGTTTCGGCCAACGCAGCGCAAGGGTTTCAAGACCCGCCCTCGCCAGCTCGGAGACACTGCCGCCGGAACGTGCGGGCAGGACGAGCGTGAGGGGACCGGGCCAGAAAGCCTCCGCGCAGCTGCGCGCCAGCGGGGAGAAGTCCGCCTCCCGTTCCGCCATCTCCCAGGACGCCACATGCGCGATCAACGGATTGAACCGGGGCCGACCCTTCGCCTCGTAGAGCCGGGCAACCGCCTCCGGATTGGCAGCATCCGCCGAAAGACCATAGACGGTCTCGGTCGGGATCGCGACGAGGCCGCCTTCGCTGAGGATCTCAGCGGCGAGGGCAATCGTTTCCGGCAGGATGGGAACTATGGGCGCGGTCATGGCGCGGCCATACCACCGCTCAGCCGTGACACAAACGGTGCGGCTAGGGTTTACGCGCCGCGCGGCCCGAGCTCGACACCGTCACCTCGTTCGACCCCTATCTGGCGCCTGCGTCCGAAATCTGTCCCAGATCAAGCGCCTTGCGCGCGAACCTGGCAGTCCCCTTGAGCCGCGCCTCGACACCGTCGATAAGTCAGACGTGTTGAACCATTCGCGGCTCTTCGGGCTGTCATCGTCAAGCTTGCCGGTGCTTGCGCTGCGTGCGTCGACGGTGACCCCGACTTTGTGCAGACTTTCAGCACTAGAACAATTTAAGCTATCACTCGCTACGCATAACTTCTATCCAACACTCGGAATCCT
>JBGTKE010000324.1:0-2496 GCA_041744775.1 Hyphomonas sp.
CGGCAGCGTGCCGGTGTCCGGCAGGCCGGCGGCGACCTGGTCGATCAGCGGGGCCAGCTCGTCAGGCGTGACGGCGCCGACCGCGGTGACGATCAGGCGGTCCTTCGTCATCAGGGCGCGCATGTGCTGGCGGGCGATGTCCGGCGTCAGGCCGGCAAGGCTTTCGGCGGATACTTCGCGGGCGAAAGGATGGTCCGGGTAGAGCGCCTGCGCGGTGGCGCGCCAGGCGAGATAGTTCGCATTGGTCTCGCGGGTCTTCAGGGTGACTTCCTTCTCGCGCAGGAAGCGCTCGAACGGACCCTGGTCGAAGCGCGGCGAAGCAAAGGCCGAGGCGGCCAGCGCCATCGCGTCGCCGGCATTGTCCGTCAGCGAGGACACCGAACAGCTCGTCCATCTGGTCGCGGCTGTGCAACCGAAGCTCATGTTGAGGTCTTCCATCGCCGTCTGGAAGCCTAGCGAGTCGAGATTGCCGGCGCCTTCGTTCATGCTGTAGGTGACAACTTCGCCGAGGCCTTCGAGGCCGGCCGGATCGGACGCGGTGCCGCCTTTCCAGGCCAACTGCACGGCGAGGATCGGGATTGACGGTTCGGAGACGAGCCAGACGGAGACGCCGCCGGGGGTGACGAATTGCTGGATCCGGGCGAACTCGCCCTCATGCACGGTGACTTCGAGGGCGGCCGGGGCGGCGAGCGATTCGGCGACGGGCGCCTCGGGCTTTGGTTGGAGCCACCCGGAAATCGTCGAGCAGCCGGCGAGCGCGGTGACGGCGACGGCGCCGAGAAGGAATTGGGTCATACGCATCTCAGAGGTCTCCTTCGGCGGGCAGGAGGTGGGCTTCGATAAAGTGCTTGCCGGGTCCGAAGACGGCGCGGACGGCGGCGATGGCGTCTTCGGCGGTGATGGCGCGAACAGCGTCGGGGTAACCGAGGATGTCTTCGACCGTGCCGCCAATGGCGAGCCAACCGCCGAACATGTTGGCCATGCCGGACTGGCTGTCACGGGCATAGATCGCATCGGCTGCCAGCTTGTTGCGGGCGCGGCGGACTTCGGCTTCGGTGAAGCCTTCGGCGAGGACTTTCTCGACTTCGGCCAACAGGGCAGTCTCGAGCGAGTCCAGCGTCACGCCGGGCGCGGGGCTGGCGGAGAGCACGGCCGGGCCTTCGTCGTGCAGCGTCGTCCAGGCATAGGCATTGGCGGTGATCGCCAGCTGCTGCTGCTCGACGAGCGACTGGTAGAGACGGCTGGTCATGCCGCCGCCGAGGATTTCAAGTCCGACATCGAGGGCGAGCGCGTCGCCGGGCTGGCGGCGCTGCGAGTAGCCGGTGTAATAGCGGCTCCAGTTGGGCTGGCGGACCTTCGGATCGGTATGCGTCAGCAGCTGCGTTTCGGCCAGCGGGGTGACCGGCTGCCATTTGCGCTCCGCATTGACGGTGCCGGTCGGCGCGATGACCTCGTAGTGCTGCTCGGCGAGGGTGCGTACTTCGGCCGGCGTAACATCGCCGGCGACGACGAGGATTGCGTTCTCGGGGCTGTAATATTGCTGGTAGAAATCGAGGCCGTCCTGCGGGGTCAACGCGGCGACTTCGTCCATCTTGCCAATGACGGTGATCTCGTACGGATGGCCCTTCCAGAATTCGGACAGCACCATCTCCTGCAGGATCACGCCTGGATTGTTGTCGATCCGCTGGCGGCGCTCTTCCTTGACCACATCGCGTTCGGAAATGAACGGGCCCTTGGGATCATCGTTGATGACAAGGTTGATCATGCGATCCGCCTCGAGTTCCATCATCTTGCCGAGCTGGTTCTTGTGAACGCGTTCGTAATAGGCCGTGTAGTCCCAGCTGGTGAAGGCATTGTTCTGGCCGCCGGAGCGGCTGACGATGGAGTCGAACTCGCCGGGCGCGAGGTTCTTCGTCTCCTTGAACATCACGTGCTCGAACAGGTGCGCGATGCCGGACTTGCCGGGTGCCTCATCGACAGCGCCGACCTTGTACCAGACCATGTGGGTGACAACCGGCGCGCGGTGATCCGGGATCACCACGACGTCCATGCCGTTGCTCAGCGTGAAGGTGGAGGGCGCCCAGGCGGCCTCCTCGGCAAAGGCAGGCAAAGCAAACAGGGCCAGCAGCCCGGCAGCGAGACTCCGTTTCATGGATGTCCTCCGTTTTATACTGGTAATCAACTAGGCGGAAATCAGGTTCCGGGAAGGCGGATGCGCGGGCCGCCGGTCTTGCGTTCGATGGTGACTTGCTGGTCGCCCGTCGCGTTGTCGGTGGCGGCGGAGGCAGCGTCCTCTTCCTTGTCCTTGCGCCAGAAGAACACGCGGTCGGTGATGCTGGCGGACTTGCGGATCGACCGGGTTTCCTCGTAATCGACCTGTGCGCGGACGGCGGGATTGACGGCATTGGCGCCGGCAGCGGCCACGAGGGCCTTTTCCGAAGCGCTGGCATTCAGCCCCATCGTCGTGCCGAAGGCGGTGGTGACGTTGGTCGTGGC
>JBGTKE010000325.1:0-3986 GCA_041744775.1 Hyphomonas sp.
GCGGCCCGCCGTCGGGAAGCCGAACTAGGGCGCCGTCACCGCGCTCCGGCGCCCGCACGGATCAGGGCGTGGCGAAACCCGGCTGCGCCAGCGGCTTCAGGTTGGTGATCTTGCGGATCTCCATCTGATCGAGCGACTTCATCATCGCCGATCCCTTCAGATCAAAGGCCAGCGAGTCGATATAGGTGCGTCCATCCGGCGCCGGCTTGCAGGCGACTTTCATGATGAGCTTGTCGACCTTCGCCACCGGCAGCGGCTTGAACGCCTTCGGCGACACCATCTCATAGGCGAGGATCGCGCCCGTCGCCTTGTGGATGGTGGCGGTGGCGTTGAGGAACTTGTACGCAGCGGCGACCTGGCCCTTCTGCTTGCCAGGCAGGGGCGTGAAACTGTAAGTCGCGGCGGCGGCGGTTTCCGAGATGCGCTTGGCATTCGCCGGAATGTTCTCGGCAAAGCTGCTGCACCAGATATCGCCGGCGGTGCTTTTCACCAGCTTGTCGGCCTTCTTGGCGGCGTCGCTGTCGAGCGTCGAGACGGCGGGCGCGAACTTCACGACGCGCTGGCCCTTGGGCTGGCTCTGGTCGACGGTCATGCGGAACTGGTCGGCCCCGTCATTATAGTCGAGATCGTAGATATAGAGCGGCCCAACGTTGGAAACCGCTCGCGCCTTTTCCAGCACCGCGTCCGCCGAGGCGGGCAGGGCAGCGGCAAGGACAAGCAGACTGGCGGCGAGAAGGCGGTGCATCGGGTGTCTCTGGGAGCGGGAGGGATAAGGGATAAATGTTGGCGCAGGCGCAAAAGGGAAAGAGTCAGGCGCAGCGTCTTGCAGTAGTTTAATGAGGCATCATGGCTGACACACAGGGTCCTTCGTTCCGGTTGCCGCCCGCTTTCGAGGCGTGGTTTGCCGCGCGTGGCTGGGCGCCGCGTCCGCACCAGCTGGCGCTAACCGAGGCATCGCTGCGGGGAGAGAGCGCCCTGCTGATTGCGCCGACAGGCGGCGGCAAGACACTCGCGGGGTTCCTGGGCACCTTAGTCCAGCTGTCTGAACGTGGCGCAACCAATTCGGGCATTCCGGCGCTGCACACGCTGTATGTCTCGCCGCTGAAGGCTTTGGCGGCGGATGTTCAACGAAACGTGATGACGCCGGTGACCGAAATGGGCCTGCCGATCCGAATCGAGACGCGCACCGGCGACACGGCCACCCACGTGCGCCAGCGCCAGCGCAAGACGCCGCCGGACATCCTGCTGACAACGCCGGAACAGCTCGCGCTGCTGATCGCGTCGGACCATGCGGCCGCCTTCTTCGCGGACCTGCGCTGCGTGATTATCGACGAGATCCATGCGCTGGCGCCTTCAAAGCGCGGGGACCTGTTGTCACTTGGGCTGGCGACACTTGCCGAGTGGGCGCCAGCCTGCCGGTTCCTCGGCCTGTCCGCGACGGTGCGTGACCCGGAGGAGTTGGCGCGCTGGCTGGATGTCCGTGCGCGGAGGGAAAGCGACCTTGAGGTTCGATCAACCCCTCTCCCCTCCAAGTGGAGAGGGGGAGGGGTGAGGGGTCAGCCAAGCAGCGCAGCATCCGTGGCAGCCCCTCATCCCCAACCCCTTCTCCCCGCAAGCGGGGAGAAGGGGCTAAGCCCGAATGTCCGTATCATGACCGCCTCCGGCGGCGTCAAAGCCGACGTCGACATCCTGATCTCCCGCGAGCGCATTCCCTGGTCCGGGCATTCCGGCCGCTTCGCCGTCGCCGAAGTCTACGAAGCGATCCGGGCGGCAAAGATGACGCTCGTCTTCGTCAATACGCGCAGCCAGGCGGAGGTGATGTTCCAGGAACTCTGGAGCGCCAACGAGGACGGCCTGGCGATTGCGCTGCACCACGGATCGCTCGTGCGCGAGCAGCGCCAGCGCGTGGAAGCCGCCATGGCGGCGGGCAAATTGAAAGCGGTGGTCTGCACCTCGACACTCGATCTCGGCATCGACTGGGGCGAGGTGGATCTCGTGATCCAGATGGGCGCCCCGAAAGGCGCCGCGCGCCTGATCCAGCGGATCGGCCGGGCCAATCACCGGATGGACGAGGCGAGCAAGGCCATCCTTGTACCGACGAACCGGTTCGAAGTGCTCGAATGCCGCGCCGCCGAAGCGGCAGTCGAGACCGGCGAGATCGACGGCGAGGGCGTGCGGACCGGCGCCCTCGACATCCTCGCGCAGCACATCATGGGCCGGGCCTGCGGCGAAGGCTTCCGTTTGGACGGGTTGTTCGACGAAATCCGCCGCGCCGCGCCCTATGCCTGGCTCGACTGGGAGACGTTCGAGCGGATCGTGGATTTCGTCGCGACGGGCGGCTACGCGCTGAAAACCTATGACCGCTTCCACCGGATCGTGCGGCGCAGCGACGGCCTCTGGGTCGCCCGCACCGCGCGCGACAAGCAGGCGCACCGGATGAATGTGGGCGCGATTGTCGAGGCGCCGATGCTGTCGGTGCGGCTGGCGAGTTTTGCGGCGACGGCAGGCTTGCCGAAGAGCAGCGAGCGCCGCGCCCTCCGCCCGGGTCGCAAGCTGGGCGAGATGGAGGAATATTTCCTCAGCCTGCTGACGCCCGGCGACACGTTCCTGTTCGGCGGCGAGATCCTGCGGCTGGTGGGGATTGACGGGATGGACGCGCTTGTGATGCGCGCGCAGTCGGATTCGCCCGCGATCCCGACCTATAATGGCGGCAAGTTCCCGCTGACGACGTTCCTTGCTGACCGTGTACGCAAGATGATCCATGATCCCGCGCAGTGGACCGGCCTGCCGGATCCCGTGCGCGAATGGTTCGAGATCCAGCAGCTGCGCTCCGCCATCCCGCCGCCGGACCATCTTCTGGTCGAAACCTTCCCGCGCGGCGACCGGCACTATCTCGTCTGCTATCCCTTCGAAGGCCGCCTCGCGCACCAGACGCTCGGCATGCTGGTCACGCGGCGGCTCGAGCGGATCGGCGCGAAGCCCTCAGGCTTCGTCGCCAGCGAATACGCGATGGCGGTCTGGGGCATGGAAGACATGCGCGGCCTCGATATGGACGCGGTATTCCATCCCGACATGCTGGGTGATGATCTCGAGGAATGGCTGGCCGAAAGCGCGCTGATGAAACGCACATTTGCACACTGCGCCATCATCTCCGGCCTGATCCACCGCAACCTTCCGGGTACGGAGAAGAACTCGCGGCAGGTGACCTTCTCGACCGACCTCATCTACGACGTGCTGCGCAGCCACGAGCCGGACCATATCCTGCTTCAGGCCGCCCGTCAGGACGCCGCCACCGGCCTGCTCGACGTGCGCCGCCTGTCCGACATGCTCGCCCGGATCGAAGGCCGCATCGTGCACAAGTCGCTCGAACGGATCAGCCCCTTTGCCGTCCCGGTCATGCTGGAAGTCGGCCGCGAGCCGGTGTTTGGCGCCTCCGCCATGGAAGCCGTGCTGCGCGAAGCCGAGGAAGATCTCGTCCGGGATGCGATGGGGTGACCGGATTGACCCGGCCCGCGCATCGCGCCAGTTCTGGGCGCGATGATCGCCGCCGCTGCCCAGCCCAGCCAGACACTGCTCCACCTTGCCGGTGAGCTGCTGACGCCCTTGGCGGACGGCGCGCTCTGGTGGCAGGGGCCCCGTGTGCTGGTGGTGTCGGACCTGCACCTCGAGAAGGGCTCGAACTACGCCGCTTCCGGCCAGATGCTGCCGCCCTATGACACCTCCGCCACGCTGGCGCGGGTCGAGCGGCTCTGCGCCGATCTCAGGCCCGAGACCGTAATCTCGCTCGGAGACAGCTTCCACGACCGGCGTTCCGAATCGCGCCTGCCGGCGCCCTATGCCGAGCGTATCCGGGCGCTGACGGCCGCGCATGACTGGGTCTGGGTCGAGGGCAACCATGATCCCGATCCCCCCGCCCATCTGGGCGGGCGCGCCGCCAAGGTGCTGCACCTCGGCCCGCTGGTCTTCCGGCATGAGCCGACCGGCGA
>JBGTKE010000326.1:0-6379 GCA_041744775.1 Hyphomonas sp.
AATGATCATGAAGTCGGCGAGGGAAGATTTGCCCTGAAGATCTATAATGGCGAGATCTTCAGCCTTGTCGTCTTCGAGGACTTTCGAAAGGGCCTCGGCGAGCAGTCTGATATCTTCAAGCGAAACATTTTTGGGGGGCTCAACCCGGGATTTGGCGGATGACAGGGCAAGGGCTCCTTTGGCGACTGTACTGCAAACTTAACATGCAGAGGCCTTCGCAACCAGAAAAAAGACGCAGCTGCGGGCAAGCGCGCGTTTTGTTCAGAAGCTATACAGGGTTTCATTAGGAAGATGCCCGAGTTTCGCCCTATCCTGAGCTTAATGAAGTTTCCTCCACCGTGACTTCCGGGGTTTTTCTCATGCGTACAGTTTTCCTCCTCCCCTGCCTCCTTGCGACCTTCTCCGTCTCGGGCTGCGCCGCCGCCGTTCTCGGCACGGCAGGCGCCGTCGGCCTGACCTCCGTGCAGGAAAAAACCATGGGCGAGGCGCTCGATGACGCGACCGCCTCCAACGAGATCAAGGCCAAGCTGCTCAACGAAAGCGGCGCCCGGTTCGCGGAGGTCGATGTCGAAGTGGTAAGCGGCCTGGTTCTCCTGTCCGGGCGCGTCAACGCACCGGAGGACCGGACCGAGGCTGAGGGCATTGCCTGGAGTTCGTCGCGCACCCAGGACGTTGCCAACGAAATCCGGATCGAGGCCCCCGGCGGCTTCATGGCCAACGTCTCCGATGAGCTGATCACGGCCCGGGTACGCTCGCGTCTCGTGGGGTCGAGCACCGTCAAGAGCGTCAATTTCAACATCGAGACCTATGGCGGCGTCGTCTACCTGATGGGCATAGCCCGAAACACGGAAGAACTGCGCCGTGCCGCCGAGGAAGCCAGCGTCGTGGGCGGCGTGAAGCAGGTCGTGTCCTATGTCCGCATCCGCGAAGCGGCTAGCCGGCCGGCTGCGCCGATCCGGACCCAAGCGCCGCCCCCCACTTATCAACCGAGCCCTGACGCGTCATATACAACCGAGCCGATGCCCGAAATGCACGGCGCCAATTACGAATCAGGAAGCCGCTGACGCCGCGCGCCTTCCTTACGGACGGGGGCAACAAGTCGCGTGACACTGCGCATAGCCATTCAGATGGATCCGCTGGAGCGGGTCAATATCGACGGGGACACAAGCTTCGCCCTCGCCGAGACCGCGCAGGCGCGCGGATACGAGATTTTCGTCTATGGTCCGGGCGATCTCGCCTGGACCGAGGGCCGCGTCACCGCCCGCGCCCGCCCTGCCCGCGTGCAGCGGGTGCGCGAGACGCCGGGCCTGTTTGGCGAAGTGCTGACGCTGGATCTCGCGAATGATACCGACGTCATCCTGATGCGCCAGGATCCGCCCTTCGACATGGGTTACATCACGGCCTGCCACTTGCTTGAAACAGTCTCCGGCGAAACGCTGGTGCTGAATGACCCTGCGGGCGTGCGCTCCAGTCCCGAGAAGATCTTCCCGCTGATGTTCCCGGATATCATGCCGCCGACCCTAGTGACGCGGGACCGGCCAGTGATCGACGCGTTCCGTGCAAGGCATCACGACATCATCGTGAAGCCGCTTTACGGGCATGGCGGCGCCGGCGTGTTCCGGCTGACTGAAGCGGATTCGAACCTCGATTCGCTGCTGGAGCTTTTCCTCGGCCGCTCGGGCGAGCCGGTGATGGTGCAGGCTTTCCTTCCAGCGGTGGCGGACGGCGACAAGCGCGTGATCCTGATCGACGGCGAACCGGTCGGCGCGATCAACCGCAAGCCGAAGTCCGGCCAGGTGCGCTCCAACCTCGTGGTCGGCGGCACCGCGGAAGCGACGGAACTCACGGCCGCCGACCGGCATATCTGCGCCCGCATCGGGCCAGAACTGAAGCGGCGGGGACTGGTGCTGACCGGCATCGACGTGATCGGTGGGCGCCTGACCGAAGTGAATGTCACCTCGCCCACGGGTCTTCAGGCGCTCAAACGCCTGTCAGGCATTGATGCCACTGCCAAATTCTGGGACGTTGTGGAAACGAAGCTTGCGGCAAGGTCGCTGGAGCGTCATGCTTGAGGAATGTGGATGAAACCGATCACTGCCCTTCTTCTGTTGTCGCTCGCCGGTGCCGGCGCGGCCTGCTCCGACACTGTCAGCAAAGCGGCCCCCGCTGCGGCGGAAGCGCCGGTTGACACCGCCGAGGTCCAGGGAACGCTGAACCTCAACATTGGGCGCGCGAGCGATGCGCCGGGCGGCCTGAACATCGGCGCCGGGTCCGGCTCCAGTACCGGCGGCTTAATTGTCGGGCCGGCCGCGACCGGCGGAAACTTCGAAGACGTGGACGATCTGGGCATCGATCTCCAGGACACGCCAGACACCCTTCTTGAACCGAAGGCTCCGGAAGCGAAGTCCGACGAGGACGAGATCGTCCGCCTGCCGCCGGCAAACTGACGGGTCAGCCCGCCAGACTTTCCGTCTCCATCCAGTCCGAGCAGACCTTGACCGCCTGCGGCAGCAAGTCCGGGCGCTCGATGTAATAATGATCCGCCCCCTGAATGTCGTGGAACGCTTTCCTTGAGTGACCCACTGCCTCGAACAGCCGCCGCGCATGGCTGGGCGTGCAGGCGAGATCAGCGGTATTGTTGATGACCAGCACCGGGCAGGAAATGCGCGACGCATTGCCGAGGCCGTCCGCGTTGGTGGTGTCGTATCCCCATTGCGAGAGCCATGAGCGCAGCGTTGTGAACCGGGCGAGACCGACGGGTCCGTCATTTGCGATGCGCGGTTCGCCGAGATAGCAGGTGTAAGGCTTTCGGTCCGAGGGTTCCTGCGTGGGGTCTGTCCAGCAGACGCTCGCCATTGTTCCGTGTACAGTGAAGGCGCGCTCTGCATTGTTCTCGCCCTTGCGGCGGAGGCTGTCGAGGGTATCCTGGACCCAGGCGGTAATGCGCCGGTTGCGGGCGAGTTGGGCGGCGCGGAAGCGGGCGACGAAGTCCTCCCTATAGGGCGGCTGCGCCGGGCAGGCCGGATCGTAGATATTGAGCGACGGATCGCGCTCGAACGGGCGCGCCTCGTCTGTGATCGACGGATCCATCCATTCGGTCAGCGTGATGGCGCGGCTGACATGCGCGGCGAGGAGCATGATGCCGTCTGCGGGCGGAAGGGCTTTCTTCGTCAGGTCATAGGCATCGCCCGCCGGCGTATGCGTGATCGCCGGGCGTTCGGCCTGGTCCTGGTAGAACAGGGAAAGTGATCCGCCGCCGGACCAGCCGCCGAGGACGACGCGCTTGTAGCCGAGGCGGGTGCGGGCGTGGTCGATGCAGGCGCCGAAATCGGCGGCGCACTTTTCCATGATCAGGGCGGTGTCGTTGCCCCGGTAGCGGGTGTTGGCATAGATGACATGCTGTCCGGCGCGGGCCAGTGCGGAGACGAGCGGCAGGAAGGCGCCGCCGCCGATCGGGTGGGAGAAGATGACGACGCTCTCGGCCTTCGTGCCAGCAGGATAGATGCGCATGCATTCGACGGCAATATTGTCCCCTGCTCCGCCGTACACGTCCTTGAAGCTCGACGGATCCTTGTGGATCACGAGATAGGGTTCCCGGACGATTTCCCTTGCGCCAGCCATCTCGTCTGCCTCCTTGCCCCTTTTGAGTACGGGGTGCACATTATGGCCGAGAACGGCCCTGTCCATGTGGCCGCAGGGTCAAGGGAGGAAAGCGCCATGATCAAGGCGAACGGCATTCACCATATTGCGATCATGGCGGCGGACATCCGCGAACATATCGCCTTCTTCTCGGACGTGATGGGCTTCCAGCTTTCCGCGCTGTTCGACATGCACGGCGTGCCGGGCGGCGTGCATGCCTTCCTGCACATGGATGACCATTCCTACTTCTCGGTCGTTCAACTGCCGGCGGTGAAGGACATCCCGATCCAGCTGGGCGTGACCCATGCCGGAACCGGCGCGGGGCCGTCCGCGCCCGGAACGATGCAGCACCTCGCCTTCCGGGTCGACACGCTGGACGACCTGCTGGCCATCCGCGACCGGATCCGCACCAGGGGCATCAACGTGATCGGCCCGCTCGACCACGCGATGTGCCATTCGATCTATTTTGCCGGACCCGACCAGATGACGCTGGAAGTGGCGTGCTCGACCGCGCCGATTGATCCGCGCGCCTGGATCGATCCGGCGGTGGTGGAGAAGGTCGGCATTTCGCCGGTTGAGCTGGAAACTTACACCCATCCGGACGCGTATTCGGGCGAAGGCGGCGCAGTGAAACAGCCGCCTTACGATCCCGCCAAGCCGCATCAGGCCTACCCGGAGGCGATGTACAAGGCGATGATCGCGGCGCCTGATGACGTGATCCTGAAGACCACGAAGTTCGAGCCACCGGTGAAGGTTCCGGTTTAACCGGCACGGCCAATCGCGGCCGGCTTCCCGCCCGAGTCATGTCTGGCCCACAGGTTGCATTCACGGCTTGCGGCCTCGCCCGCCAGTACCGGAAGGCCGTAAACCATGGCGAAAGCCGAACCATCCCTCGCCCACGAAGCGCGCAAGCCGACCGACGCCGACCGGTTCGTGGGCCAGCGCTTGCGTCTTGGCCGCCGGGAACTTGGCCTGACCCAGGAAGCGCTGGCTGCGCTGCTCGGCGTGACCTTCCAGCAGGTCCAGAAATATGAGGCCGGCCATAGCCGGATGTCGGCGGGCCGCCTCCTCGAGATCGCTCAAGCGCTCGGCAAGCCGGTCGGCTGGTTCTACGAGCCGTTCGAAATTTCAGAAAGCGCCGACGGCTCGCGCGGGCGCGACCTGCAGGCACTTGACCTGAAACGCGACGCGCGGCGCCTCGTCGAAGAGATCGGCGATGTTGAAAGCCTTCAAGCCGCCGTGCGCGTGCTGGAAGCGCTGGCGCTCCACCCGCGCTGAGATGCCCGTCAGGGTTTGCCCTTGCCGAGAATTTTCAGCTCATAGAGCATCGCAAGAGCTTCGCGCGGGGTGAGCGCGTCGGGATCGAGCGCGTCGAGCGCGGCGAGCACGGCGGCCGCTTCCGGCGGGACTTCCATATCTGGTCCGGCAGTTGCAGCCGCAAACAGCGGCAGGCTTTCTGCGGCCGATGGGCTGGCTTCCAGCTGTTTGAGGATTTGAGCCGCACGCGTCACCGCGCTGCGGGGAAGACCGGCGAGGCGCGCGACCTGCACGCCGTAGGACCGGTCCGCCGGACCGGGCTGGACTTCGTGCAGGAAGATCAGGGTCTGCTTCCATTCGCGGGCCTTGAGGCTGGCATTCGCTGCGCCCGGCAGCTCGGCGGCCAGCGCGGTGAGTTCGTGATAGTGCGTGGCGAAGATGGCGCGGCAGCGGGTCTGTTCGTGCAGATGTTCAACGGCGGCCCAGGCGATGGCGAGCCCGTCCCAAGTGGCCGTGCCGCGGCCGACTTCATCGAGGATGACGAAGCTGTCCGCCGTCGCCTGATTCAGGATTGCGGCGGTCTCGACCATCTCGACCATGAAGGTGGAGCGCCCGCGCGAAAGATCGTCAGAAGCGCCGACGCGGGAGAAGACGCGGTCGGCGAGGCCGAGACGCATCGCGGCGGCGGGAACGTAGCACCCCGCCTGCGCGAGGATGACTGCCAGCGCAGCCTGGCGCAGATAGGTCGACTTGCCCGCCATGTTGGGACCGGTGACCAGCAGGAAGCGCGGCGCGCTTTTGCCGGCCGCGTCGAGCGCCAAGTCATTCGCGGTGAAGCCTTTCCCTTCCCGGCGCAGCGCGGACTCCACGACCGGATGGCGCAGACCTTTCGCTTCGAAGACGGGCGCAAACTCGATGACTGGCCGCACTGCGCCCACTTCATTCGCCCAAACGGCATTTCCGGCGGCGACATCGATTTCGGCGAGCGCGGCTGCGACGCGGGCGAGCGTTTCGCTCTCCGCCGAGACCCGCATGCAGAACCCGTCAAAGAGCGCGATCTCGATTGCCTTGGATTCTTCTTCCGCCCGGCTGATGCGTCCGGCGAGTTCGGCAAGCTCGGTCGTCGAGAAGCGCACGGCGCCGGCCATCGTCTGGCGGTGGATGAAATCGCTCGTGAGCGGCGGCTTCAGCATCGGATCGGCGAGACGCGCCGGCACTTCGATAAAATAGCCGAGCACATTGTTGAACTTGATCTTCAGCGCATTGATTCCGGTGTCCTCGGCATAACGGCCCTGCATCTCGGCGATCACGCGGCGGCTGCCCTCACGCAGCTTGCGCACTTCGTCGAGCGCGGCGTCCCAGCCCGGCGCCATGAACCCGCCCTCGCGGGCGAGCATGGGCGGGGTTTCAACGAGAGACTCGGTCAGGTCCGCCGCGAGCGTCTTCAGACCCGGCAGTTCGCCGAGGCCGAGGACGCGGCCCG
>JBGTKE010000327.1:0-3706 GCA_041744775.1 Hyphomonas sp.
GTCCTTCCATTTCAGGTCCATCCCTTCCAGCGCGCCGCGAACCACGCGGGCAATGATGGCATTCCGGCGTGTGCGGCTGTCCGCCGGGACGATGTACCAGGGGGCGTGGCGCGTGGAACAGCGCTGGACCGCAAGCTCATAGGCCTGCATGAACTCGGCCCAGCGAGACCGGTCATCGAGATCGAGCGGATTGAACTTCCAGAGCTTGTGCTGCTCCTCGAGCCGTTCCTTCAGGCGGATGCCCTGCTCCGCGTAGCCGATGTTCAGCATGAACTTCAGGACCGTCGTGCCGTTCTCGCTGAGGTGCTTTTCGAAGGCGTTGATCTGATCGTAACGCTTCTCGACGTCTTCGAGCGGCGCGAATTCGCGGACGCGCACCACCAGCACATCCTCATAGTGGGACCTGTCGAAGATGCCGACATGGCCCCGGCGCGGGACGGCATTGTGAACGCGCCAGAGATAGTCGCGGGCGAGTTCGTCGCTGCTGGGCGCCTTGAAGGCTTTCACCTCCATGCCCAGCGGGGTCGTGTCCGAAAACACCGACTTGATCGTGCCGGACTTTCCGGACGTATCCATGCCCTGAAGGATCACAAGCAGGGAGCGCTTGCCCTCCGCGTAGAGCATGTCCTTCAGCTCGTTGATGACGGCCGCATCCTTCTTCAGGCTGGTCTCGGCTTCCGCCTTGTCGGGGAAGACTTCGCGTCCGGACGTATCGTGCGAGGCGAGGTCAAAATCCTTGCCGGGCGGCGCCATGATGGCCTTGCGGACGGCTGCGATCGACGGAATGGCCATGCGGGTATCCTGAAAATGAAAAGGCCGCACCAGTCTGGCGCGGCCTTCCGGAAACTTCAAGGAATTCAGATGGTTTACGAGGAGTAGAACTCGACCACCTGGGCCGGTTCCATCTTCACCGGGTAAGGCACATCGGTCAGGACGGGGATACGCTTGAACTCGGCAGTCATGCCTTTGGGATCGACTTCCACATAGTCCGGGATGTCGCGCTCGGCGCTGCCGAGGGCTTCGAGGACGAGGGCGAGGTTGCGCGACTTCTCGCGGATCTGCACGACGTCACCTGCCTTCAGGCGGGCAGAGCCGATATTGCAGCGCTTGCCGTTCACCGTGACATGGCCGTGGTTGACGAACTGGCGAGCGGCGAAGATCGTCGGAACGAACTTGGCGCGGTAGACGATGGTGTCGAGACGCGACTCGAGGATGCCGATCAGGTTCTCGGCCGAGTTGCCCTTCATCCGGGCAGCATCTTCGTAGATCTTCGAGAACTGTTTCTCGGTGATGTCGCCGTAATAGCCCTTCAGCTTCTGCTTCGCCATCAGCTGCATGCCGAAGTCGGAGACCTTGTTGCGGCGGTTCTGGCCGTGCTGGCCCGGCTTGTAGGCGCGCTTGTTGAAGGGAGATTTGGGGCGGCCCCAGATGTTTTCACCGACACGGCGGTCGATCTTGTACTTCGCGCTATGGCGACGTGACATGGTAGGTCCTTAATGTCAGCGCGGGCCGGCAAACGCTCTATTGCGCCTGCGATTACAACGGCGGCTCCGCACCATCCCGTCATGAAGGGGCGGGTAAAACACCAATATGACGCTCGCGTCAAGCGCGGCGGCTGCTAGTGTGGGCCGTATAAACAGGAGGAAAACATGGGTCAGGTTAACGGCAAGATTGCCATCGTGACAGGCGCGGCCAGCGGAATCGGGCGCTCGGCCGCGGTCGCGCTGGCCCGGGAGGGCGCCAAAGTCATGGCCACGGACGTGGATGAGGCGGGCCTGAAGGAGACCCAGGCGCTCATTTCTAAGGTCGGCGGGACGGTTGCCGTGGCCCGGCAGGACGTGACCGACGAGGCGCGCTGGGACGCGGTCTTTGCCGAAACGCTGAGCCTGTTCGGGACCCCGAACGTTCTGGTCAACAATGCGGGAATCGCGATTGCCGGGGCGATAATGGACTATTCGCTGGCCGACTGGCAGCGGCAAATGGCGGTCAACACCGACAGCGTCTTCCTCGGCACCCGGGCAGCGATGCGGGCGATGAAGACGGGTGGCGGATCGATCATCAACATTTCGTCGGTCGCGGGCCTCAGAGGCGCGGCCGGAGCGAGCGCCTATTGTGCATCTAAAGGGGCGGTGCGGTTGTTTACCAAGGCCGCTGCCGTCGAATGCGGGGCGCTGGGTCTCAATATCCGGGTCAACTCGGTCCACCCCGGCATCATCGACACACCGATCTGGCAGAAAGAGATCACCCGGCTGACCGAAACGATGAATGCCGAACAGTATGCTGCGTTGACAGTGCATACCGGCGGGAACGCGATTGACCCGAACATCATTGCGCTGGGCGGCACGCCGATGGGCCGGGCGGGGAGGCCGGAGGAAGTGGCGGAGCTGATCGTGTACCTCGCCTCGGATGCTTCGAGCTTCACGACCGGACAGGAACATGTGATCGATGGCGGGCTGACGGCGCGCTAGGCGCAGCCCGAGGGGCCGGACGCAGCTTGGGCTGGCCGGGTGAGGTGGGCTTTGCTTGGCGAAGACCCTCACCTCCCACCGCCTTTGGCGGTGGGTCCCTCCTCTCCCGTTGACACGGGAGAGGAGTAAGGGAGACGCCACCCATTGCGGAGCAGTGGGAGGTGAGGGTCTTGAGGTTGGGAAGTATTTTGAGGTGAAATCATTCCAGGAGTATAACTCCGTGGGCGGAGGTGTAGCGGAAGGTTTGGGCAAGTATTTTGTAACGGCTTGACAGACGTGGGTTTTATTTTTCGGGCGGGGTGTTTTTTGTAGGCACAAGTGCCGGCCCGACTCTCCTCTAACCTGCCTCACCCTGATGCGCGCAATGCATCCCAGATGTCGATCTTCTCTCATTCATTCTCATTTTTTATCGCTCAGTGGCGGTTTGGTATCATCCGGTACCGCCGCCTGCGAACACCGGGATGAGGATATACATGGGGGTAGATAGGTAGCGAGGGACAGAGGTTCCATCCCTGATCCGGTGCTCGCTGATCGGACGCGAAACTGTGTCAGACAATGCCGCTGGCGCGGAGCTTTTCGATCTGTTCGGGTGTCAGGTTCAAAAGTTCAGTCAACACTTCTTCCGTGTGCGAACCGAGTTCTGGGGGGCCGGCCCAGCGGATCTGGCCGGGGGTGGCGGAGAGTTTGGGGAAGACATTCTGTTGCTTGAGGCCGGGCCATTTGGCGCTCGGGACCTCGACGAGGGAGTCGCGGGCGGTGTAGTGGGGGTCGGTGAGCATATCGGCGGCGCGGTAGACTTTTCCGACGGGGACGCCGTTGTCGATCATGATGCGTTCGATTTCGTCGATGGAGCGGGGCGCGGTCCAGAGTTGGATGAGATCGTCGAGGTCTTTCTGGTTCTTGCCGCGCGCAACGTGGGTCTTGTAGGCGGGGTCATCCTTCAGGGCGGGCTGGCCGATCGCCTCGCAGAGGCGGGCGAAGACGGTGTCCTGGTTGGCGGCGATGATCACCATGCCGTCGGAGCCGGTGTAGATGTTGGACGGCGCGATATTCGGCAGTATCGAGCCGGAGCGTTCGCGGGTGTAGCCTTCGAACTGGTATTCCGGGACGAGGGCTTCCATGACCGAGAGCACGGACTCGTAGATCGTCGCGTCGATCATCTGGCCTTCGCCGGTCTTCTCGCGGTGGTGCAGCGCGGCGAGCGCGCCGAGGGCGGCGTAAAGGCCCGCCAGGCTGTC
>JBGTKE010000328.1:0-2900 GCA_041744775.1 Hyphomonas sp.
GATCGCGTTGTTGATCTCGCTCGAGATGTCGGCGGCAACTTCAGACGCAACTTCAGCATTGATGTCGCGCGAAATGTCTCCCGACAGCGCACCGGACACGGTTTCGGTCACAGAGCCACTGGCTTCGCCAGCGACGGAGCCGGCCGAGCTGAGGCTGCCCATGACCTGGCCGGTCGTTTCCGCTGCGACTGACCCGGCGGTGCTCGCTGCGCCCGTGGCTGCCGACTGAGCGGCTACCGAGGCGTCCGAGGCTTTGTCTTTGGCCGAGGCGAGAGCTCCAGCTGCCTTGGTGCGGGCACTCGTAGCGGCGCCTTTGACAGTTTCAGTTCCGTCAGAAGACGTGTCCGTCGCACCAGTCGCGACGGACTTTCCGGCGGCAACCACGGAACCTGCCGAACCTGCTGCGGACGCGGCGAGGTCACCTGCAGCGCTCAGGTCCGCATCCGGAGCTCCGATGCCGCCGTCTTCCGTTGGGTTGCCGGGCGCACTGTTTGGCGTGTCGCCGCCCGAGTTGTTTTCAGCGGAGACAGAGCCGGACGCGCTGGCCTGGCCCGAAGCACCGGCATCCGCCTGCGCGTCCTGAGGTGTGGAACCATCTGCTTTTGCGGATGCACCAGCCGAGACATCCGCGCGGACATCGACGTCGGCATTGACCTGGGCGAAGGCAGGGGTCGACAGCGACAATGCTGCGGCGAGCGCCAAAGCGGAAACCTTGTTGGAACGGTTGAACATACGTCTCTCCTTTTTGCTGACGAGATGCAGGAGAGACGGATAGGGCGGGAGATTATTCCCGGTGGCGGCACAAAATTACGGGGACGCTCAATCGTGATATCCGCCAGATCCGTCTGGAGACGGACCGGCAGCGTAGATTGGTGTGTCGCGATATTTCCGCTGTTGCACCGAAACGGTTAAGACCTTCCGCACGAGCGCAATATTGATGCATGTGATGAAAGCATCCGTCTGTGGGTGGACCGTTTCGGTAACTGACAAGATGCGTAAGCGGATTTGATAAGTAGGTGCTTGCTCCCAACTCCCGGCGGTTCGGTTGAAATTCGCCGGTAGAAGACGTGCGCCTGAAGCGAGACTCTGCGCGGCCTAAGGCCTATCCGTTTCGCAGCGCAGACTGATAATTGGAGCTTAAATGCACCAACCACACCGTTAGAGTTTTGATTCAGGGCTCGCTCGATGGTCAGACTTTCATAGCCCTTGCATGTGTAGAGCGGCCGGAATTTCGGCGATTTCAGCCGTCCGCGCAGTCAGCGCGGCGCGGCGCCGCAGCACCAGTTCTGCGCGCCGCTGTTCCAGGCCGCGAGGTTGCTGTTGTAGACGGACGACTGCTGCGCCCAGAAGGCGTTCATGCTGGCCGCCGCCGAGGCCTGCGCCGCCGCCAATCCCGCCGCCCAGGGGTTGCCGCCGCCGGTGTTCGGCCCGAACTTCTCCTGCTCGCGAATGCGCGCCTGCTCGACGGACCGCTCGTAGCTTTCCCGGCCCGTCCTGCGCGCGTCCCGATCGGCGTCCATGCGAGAGAGCACGAGATCCGTCGTGAGCTCGCAGGTGCGCAGAAACTCGTTCACCGCCTCGACCGGATAGTCCACGGCGTCCCGTTCCTTGTCGCACAACGTGCCGGCCGCCTTGACGGACTGCCACTCCACCGCCCTTTTCTGGCGCAACTCTGCGGCTTGCCGCGCGCTTTCGGCCTGCCACCGCGCACGCTCCGCCGCCCATTGGCGCTCGTTCTCCTCGCGCGCCGCCAGGATGTTGGACTCCTTGACCGCCAGCGCGTCATGATAGGCGTCCCGCGCCGCTTCCATGGTCGGATAGCTGCCGGCGTAGATGTGGTCGCTCGGGGTCCGGAACCTGTCGGCGAGCCCGACGCGCCAGCCATTCTTGTCCTTGATGGTCAGAAAGTACTTGGCGTCACGAAAGCCGTTCCCGCCGGGCATCTCATGCCAGACGAAGCCCGAAATTCGCGGCGCCGTTTCGGCCTGCGCCAGCGCTTCCGAGAGCGGTCCGAAGGTCACCGCAATTTCGAGTTCCTCCGGCGTCGGAAAGGCTACACCCCAGCCGAAGGCGACATCCTCGAAAAACCTTGGCTGCGGCGGCAGCCGGATCACGCCTATGGCGCCAGCTGGAAGTTGCATCGGATAGCCGTCGCCATCCAGCGGAAGATAAAGGGACTTTTCGGCGAGCTTCGGGTCATTCATATCCGCGAGGACCGTCATCAGATCGCTGGCTGAGTCGGAAGACCGGGCTTTACCGCTGAGGAAATCATTCTCTCGCAAGGCCGGCGTGTAGCGGAAAGAAGTGATGCGCCGCACCGCAGGAGACAAGGGCTGGCCGAGATCGTCGAGCACCCTCGACAGCGCCGCGCCGTCCGGCGCCTTGTAGTGCGCCAGAAGCACCTTGCCGGAGCGTTGCATACGTTCGACATCGGTGACCCGCAGCTGCGGCTCGGCACCCCGCGGGTAGAGCCAGTAGTCGCGCAGGCCGTTCGGCTTTTCCAGATAACCCCCGTGGGCGCACGCGAAGATGCCATTGTCGCAGACGCTGGCGAGCTTGTTGAACGGGGCTGATTTCTCGCCCTTGCCGTAGGCGTAGAACGACGCCTTGCCTTCGCGGGTCTCGACGACGCCGAAGGTTGCGGTGGCGGGGACCGCCTTGGCGTACTTTGCGGGGATCAAGACCTTGCCGCGGCTGTCGAGCAATCCATAGGTATGGACGCCGCATTTGCTTGCGGTCGCCTCCTGGAAGGCGAGCGGCCCCGACGCCGTCTGGATCTCGAGCTTCCTGCCGGCGTTCGGCTTGGCCGGCGTGCCGTATTCTTCGCACTTCTGCTTCTGGGCAAGGGCAGGCGGCGCGGCGAAGACGAACAGGGCCGCGCCCAGGATAGCAGCTAGTTT
>JBGTKE010000329.1:0-7535 GCA_041744775.1 Hyphomonas sp.
AGATCGACGTGGAAGGCGGCGAGCTGGGCGTGCTGCGCGGCGCGGCGGCGACCCTGGCCGCGCACCGGCCCGCCATCCTGTGCGAAATCGACAACCGCGAAGGCCGGTTCGGTGTCGGCAAGGACGAGCTCGCAGATTTCCTGCGAGGCTTCGGCTATGTGCCGCGCCGGATATCGGACCTGTCGGAACTGTCCTGGGACGCGCTCGACAAGAATACCGTCTTTACACTGAGCGAATAGCGCCGGCTTGCCGGCACGCTGTCAGCTTTTCTCGGCGGCCTTGCAATGCGCGACGATGGCGTTGGCATGGCCGTGGCCGAGCTTGTGTTCGTTCTTCAGCCAGTTGACGATCTCGGCGTGCTTGGCGCCCTTGCGTGTCGCGACGAGCGCGAACCAGTGGCTCATCGGCTTGCCATAGGTCTTCTCGATCGAGGGGAAGTAGGATGCGGGTCCCTTGATCGGTTCCGATCCGGTGAAATCTTCGGCCATGTCAGCCTCCATTGTGGTAAAGCAGCAGTCGTAGGGCGGGTTAGTCGCGCAGCAGTTCGTTGACGGCGGTCTTCTCGCGAGTCCGGGCATCGACCGTCTTGACGATCACGGCGCAGGCGAGCGAGGGGCCGCCTTTCGGATCGGGCAGCGTGCCGGGCACGATGACCGAGTAGGGCGGCACGTGGCCGTAGATGATTTCGCCGGTCTGGCGGTTCACGATCTTGGTCGACTGGGTGATGAAGACGCCCATCGCGAGGACCGAGCCTTCGCCGACGATGACGCCTTCGACGACTTCGGAACGCGCGCCGATGAAGCAGTTGTCCTCGATGATGGTGGGGTTGGCCTGCAGCGGCTCCAGCACGCCGCCGATGCCGGTGCCGGCCGAGATGTGGCAGTTGGCGCCGACTTGCGCGCAGGAGCCGACCGAGGCCCAGGTATCGATCATGGTGCCTTCGCCGACATGGGCGCCGATGTTGACGTAGGACGGCATCAGCACGGCATTCTTCGCGATATAGGCGCCGCGGCGCACGGCGCACGGCGGCACGGCGCGGAAGCCGGCTTCCTTGAATTCGGTGGCGCCCCAGCCTTCGAACTTTGAAGGCACCTTGTCCCACCAGTTGCCGCCGCCCGGCGTGCCGGAGATCGCGCCGTTGGCGTTGAGGCGGAAGGAGAGCAGCACCGATTTCTTGAGCCACTGGTGAACGGTCCAGACGCCGTTTGCCTCTTTCGTGGCGACGCGGGCTTCGCCGGAATCGAGCAGACTGATCGCGGCTTCGACGGCGTCGCGCACTTCGCCGGTCGTCGCGGTGGATAGCGTGTCACGCGCCTCCCAGGCAGCATCGATCACACGGGCAAGGGCTTCGGTCATGGGGTCAGTCTTTCGGTTTCAGGGCCGGTCGCGGGGCCGCCTCGTCGAGGAAGCCTGCGAGGTCGCCGGTCATGTAGTCGATGTGTTCTGCGCCGTCACCCCCGAACACATCCCCTGTCCCGGCGGGCCGCGCTTCGATCGGTTCATGGCTCCAGTCCTTGGCGGAATGGACAAGCACGGTCGTGAAACCGAGGGATTTGGCGGGCAGGAGATTGCGGGCAAGGTCCTCGAAGAAGGCGGCGCCTTGCGGCTCGACCTTATGGATGCGGCAGAAGGACTGGTAGGCGGGCAGGTGCGGCTTCGGCGTGTAGGCGCTTTCCTCGATGCCGAAGCTGGCGTTGAAGAGATGCGCGAGGCCCATCTTTTCGGTGACGCGCTCGGCATGGCGGCGGGGGCCGTTGGTGTAGATGAACTTGCGGCCCGGCAGGGCGGCGATGGCGGCGCGCAGGTGCGGCAGGTCCGGCAGGGGGGAGAGGTCGATCTCGTGCACATAGTGGAGGAACTCGGCGGGATCGAGACCGTGCTCGGTCATCAGTCCGGACAGGGTCGTGCCATAGGTCGCGTAATAGTGTTTCTGCAACTTGCGGGCCTCGGTCCGCTCGAGGCCGGTGAAGCGGGCGACGAAATCGGTCATCCGCGTGTCAATCTCGGCGAAGAGATCGCAGGTCGCCGGATAGAGCGTGTTGTCGAGATCGAACACCCAGTCCGCCACGTGACCGAGCGCCGGCACGAGGCGCGGCTTATTTTCCATCCGCGTTCGCCGGGGTGAAATCGCGCTCGAAGAATTCGAACACGAGCTTGCGCTCGGTCGGCGCCGGCGTGCGGGCGAACAGGGCTGTGCGATAGGAGCCGTTCTCGCAGTCGCTCCGGCCCGAGATGGCAAACTTGGCGCGCCCGACGCAGAAGGCTTCCGAACCGCGCGACAGGGTGCGGACACCTGTCGGCTCCTCCATTTCGGCATAGACGAAATGTTCCGAACCGCGCAGCGGCCGATCGACCACGCGGGCGCAGCCGCCGGCTTCAATCCGCCACCAGCCCCGGCTTTCCCAGCCTTCGGTGCTGCGGCGGGCAAAGGCGCTCCAGATGCGGTTCTTGGTCCGGTTACAGAGAGTGAAGCCGACGCTCCGGCTGCGCTCTTCGGCGGCCTGCTCGAGATAATCGATCAGGTCGGCGTCCGATGTGCCGGCCGACAGGCCCTTGAGCTTCAGGAAGTCGTTGATCGCGGAGCGCGTGCGCCCGCCAATGAAGCCGTCGATCGTGCCGGACACGATGCCCGCCTCGTCGAGCAAGCGCTGGAGGCCGGCGTTGCGGGCATTGTCTAGCGTCCAGTTCTCGATCTCGGTGAAATTGTTCGACCATTTGTCGCTGCGGGTGATGTTGATCGGACGGAACCCCTGGGACTCGAGGCCCATGGCGGCGCAGTCTGGCGGGCTTTCCAGCGAGAAGCCGCCGGTCGGGTCAACGCAGAGGTCGTGGCGACCGCCCCATTCGCGCCCGCCGCCCTGATGGGCGCCGGAGCCGCGCCCGTAGAGATAGTGGATGCCGGGAGTCAGGGGGCCGGGAAGCGCCGTCTCGCAACTGCCCGGCGGCAGCTTGATCCAGCCATCGACGGAGACGCCGGTGCCCTGGCTATGGCCCACGGCGGCTTCGATGATGTAGCTCGTGCGATTGCAGAGTTCCCAGCCCGCATCCGCCTGCGCGCGCACCGGCAAGGCCAGCGCCGTAACGGCGGCCACCGCGAGGGCGGCGATCCTAAGAAACAAGCGTTCCAGCGCCATGTTCGGTGAAAAGCTCCATGAGCAGGGCGTGCGGCGCACGTCCATCGAGGATAACTGCCGCCCCGACGCCATGAATCACGGAATGTGCGGCCGTTTCAAGTTTTGGAATCATGCCGCCTGCAGCTGTGCCATCGGAAATCAGGCCCGGGATGTCCTTGACCTTGATTTCGCGGATAAGATTCTTCTGCTTGTCGAGCACGCCCGCGACATCCGTCAGCAGCAGCAGGCGGCTGGCGCCGAGCGCGGCGGCGACGGCGCCGGCGGCGGTGTCTGCGTTGATGTTGTAGCGGGCGCCGTCCTCGCCGATGCCGACGGGCGCAACCACGGGGATCAGATCGTCATCCGCGTCGCGCAGCGCCTTCAGCACCGCGATGTCGACATGTTCGGGTTCGCCGACATAGCCGAGGTCGACGATCCGTTCGAGATTGCTGTCGGGATCCTTGCTGGTCTTGGTGGCCTTGCGGGCCCGGATCAGGTTGCCGTCGGCGCCGGAGAGGCCGACCGCCTTGCCGCCGGCCGCGTTGATGGCGCGGACGATGGATTTGTTGATCGGGCCGGACAGGACCATCTCGACGACTTCCATGGTCGCGTCATCGGTGACGCGCAGGCCGTCCTTGAACTCGGACTTGATGGCGAGCTTGTCCAGCATCGCGCCGATCTGCGGGCCGCCGCCGTGCACCACGACGGGGTGGATGCCGAGCAGCTTCAGGAGCACGACATCGCGGGCGAAGGCCTTGGCCAGATCAGGGTCCACCATGGCGTGGCCGCCATACTTGATGACGATGGTCTGGTTGTCATAGCGCTGCAGGTAAGGCAGCGCTTCGGACAGCGTGCGGGCGGTCAGCAGGGCTTCGGTCTGGGCAAGGGTCGGGGCGTCGGTCATGGACCGGGTGTCTAGAGTGTTTCGCGGGGCCGTTGCAATGGCCGAGGCGCGCAGGATCAGGGGAGGGCGCGGGTCATGAAGACGCTGTTGGGATCCTCGGTATAGTCACCGAACGGGCCGCAACAGGTGAAGCCGTAAGCCTCATAGAGACGCCGGGCGGGGCGGAAGGCGTGCATCGAGCCGGTTTCGAGGAAGAGCGCAGAGTAACCGCGGCGCCGGGCCTCGGCGAGGATATGTTCGAGCATCCGGCGGCCGAGACCCCTGCCCCGCAGGACTTCGCGCGTGTGCATGGATTTGATCTCGCCGGTGCCGTCGCCGAGGTCCTTGAGCGCGCCGCAGCCGAGAAGCGCGGCGTCTTCCCAGAGGCTCCAGACACTGACCGAAGGCTGGCGCAGGCCGTCGATGGGCAGGAAGTGGCAGCTCTCGGGCGGCGAGGCGGCGAGCATCGTACCGGCGTGAATGGCGATCAGTTCGGCCATTTCGGGGCCGGAAAGATCGTCGGGACGGATTTCTATCATGGCGCGCCAACCCTCGTCTCTGCAGAGGGCTAGACGAAGCCCAAACCGGTTTCAAGCGGGCAGGCGACAAGCGCACCGCAACTGACTAGTGTCGTGCGAAAACAAGGCTTGAGGGCAGGACATGAAGCGCATTCTGGCAGGGCTCGGCGGGGTCCTCTTTCTCGTGGTTGCAGGCGCCGGCGTATGGCTCTGGCATCCGGTGGGCGGTCATGTTCCGGCGGCCACCCTCGCGGCGGCGGCGGCAGACTATGACGCCGAAATCATCCGCGACGAATTTGGTGTGCCGCACATTTACGGGGCGCGCGATGCCGATGCGGCGTTCGGCCTGGCCTATGCCCATGCCGAGGACGATTTCGAGACGATCCAGGAAACGGTGGCGGCCGCGCGGGGCGTGCTCGCGCGTTACCGCGGCGAGGATGCGGCGGCGATCGACTATATCGCGTCCCTGCTCGGCGTCTGGGATACGGTCGAGGCGCGCTATGCGGGCGATGTGCCTGCAGACGTGAAGGCGATGGCCGAAGGCTATGTGGCGGGGCTGAACCTTTATGCCTCCGAACATCCCGAGGCGACCTGGGCCGGTCTCGCGCCGTTCACGCCGGAGGATGTGGTTGCCGGGTTCATCTTCAAGACGCCGTTCTTCTACGGGCTGGACGATACGCTGCTGAAACTGTTCGGCGCCGAGTATACGCAGTCCATCGCGCTGGACCCGGCCGGGCCGAAGAAGGCTTTCCTCCTCGGCCCGCGCCCGGCCAATGCGCGCGGATCGAACGCCTTTGCGGTGGCCCCGGCCCGCTCCGGGGACGGCGCAACCCGCCTGTTCATCAACTCGCACCAGCCGCTGACCGGGCCTGTCGCTTGGTATGAGGCGCACATGACCTCGGGCGAAGGGCTCGACATCACGGGCGGGCTGTTTCCCGGCACGCCGGTGATCCTGCACGGGTTCAACAAGCATCTCGGCTGGGCGAACACCGTGAGCGCGCAGGACCTGGTCGACACGTTCGTGCTGACAATCAATCCGGACAACAAGGACCAGTACTGGCTGGATGGCGAGTGGGCCGACTTCGAGGAGAGCACCGCGCGCATCAATGTGAAGCTCTTCGGGCCTTTTGCCTTCCCCGCGAAGCGGCCGGTCAAACGGTCCGTGCACGGACCGGTGATCGAGGGGCCGACAGGCACCTACGCGATCCGTTATGCGGGGATGGGCGAGATCCGGCAGCTGGAGCAATATTACAGGCTCGGCAAATCACCGGACCTGACCGGTTTCATGGACGCCATGGCGATGAACGCCCTGCCCTCGATCAATTATGTCTATGGCGACAAGGCGGGCAACATCGCCCTCATCCACAATGCCCAATACCCCAACCGCGATGATGCCTGGGACTGGTCCGGCGACATGCCGGGCGACCGGTCGGATATCGTCTGGAACGGATACCGGCCCTGGGACGCGGTGCCGAAACTGGTCAACCCTGTGTCGGGCTTCGTCTTCAACTCGAACAACACGCCTTACTCCGCCACCGACGGACCCGACAACCTGCGCCCGGAAGACTTCCCGCAGTCGATGGGCCTGCAGACCAACCAGTCGAACCGCGCTCTGCGCGTGATGGAGCTGACCGGAGATACCGATCCCATCGGCGAGGCGCGGCTGCTCGCGATCAAGTTTGACAACAAATATGCGCAGGGCTCCGAGGCCGACGCGGTGGTCAAGGCCGTGCTGGCGGCGGACTGGTCCGGCGAGCCCGAACTGGCGGAGGCGGCTGCCCTGCTGGCGAGCTGGGATTATGGCACCGATGCCGCAAGCCGCACGGCAGCGCTGGGGAGCCTGACGACCAGCCGGGCGATCACCGAGAAGTATACCCGCATCATGGCGCCGGCGCCGGAGACCGCGTTTCGCGAGGCGGTGGCCTGGCTGAAGCAGCATCACGGCCGGATCGATCCGGAATGGGGCGAGGTCAACCGGCTCGTACGCGGCGCCGTCAGCCTGCCGATCAGCGGCGGGCCGGACACGCTGCGGGCTGTCTACCCGAAGGAAATCCGCGATGACGGGCAGCTGCACATGTCGGCGGGCGATACCTGGATCGCGCTGGTCGAGTGGGACGCTGAAGGGCGCCAGCGGGGGCGCGTGATCAGTCCGTTCGGTAGCGCAACGCTGGACGGGGCCTCACCGCACTATGCCGATCAAGCGGCGCTGTTCGCGGCGGAGCAGTGGCGCGAGGCCCTGCTCGAGAAAGCTGATGTGGAGGCGAGCGCCACGCGCACCTATCGTCCGGGCAAGGACTAACGGCAGCGGCGGCTTACAGGAAAGACGCAATCTCGGCGCGCAGCTCGGGAATGCCGAAGCCTTTCTCTGACGAGGTCTGCAGCACGACCGGGTGCGCCGCGCCGCGCTTCTTGAGCTTGGCGGCCACATCGGCGGCGGTCTTGTCGACGTCCTGGCGCGGGATCTTGTCGACCTTGGTCAGGACGATCTGGTAGTTGACGGCCGCGCCGTCGAGCAGGTCCATGATCTCGGTGTCGGTATCCATCAGACCGCGCCGGGAATCGACCAGCAGGAAGACGCGGCGCAGGCTGGGACGGCCGCGCAGGTAGGACTTGATCAGTTTCTGCCAGGCAGCGACCTGGGTCTTCGAGACCTGGGCATAGCCGAAACCCGGAAGGTCGACGAGGAAGAGGCGGCCTTCACCGATGTCGAAATAGTTCAGCTCGCGCGTCCGGCCGGGTTCGGTCGAGGCGCGGGCTAGTTTGGCGCGGCTGGTGAGGGCGTTGATCAGGCTCGACTTGCCGACATTCGAGCGGCCCGCGAAGCAGACTTCGAGCCGGTCTGCGGCTGGAAGGCCGCTGAGGTCAACCACGCCCATGACGAAGGTGGCGGAACCCGAAAAGAGGCGCCGGCCAGCTTCGATCTGGTCTTCGGAATAGGCGGGCGCGTCCAAGTCTGTTCCGCCGCTATTCTGCCGGGGCCTTGCGCTGCCCGATATACTTGGCGACGAACTTGCCGACCTC
>JBGTKE010000330.1:0-3191 GCA_041744775.1 Hyphomonas sp.
GAGGCATCGCCCGAAGAACTCGCCATAAGGCTTTGTAATTCCGGGGTTATGGCCGGCGACGCGGCCGCAATGTTCCGCCTGCTCGCCCGCGTGACCAACAACAACGTGAAGGGCGAATATTACCTCACCGATCTCGCAGGCCTCGCCCGCGACGATGGCGGGCGCTGCGCCGTCGTCACCGCGCCGGAGGACGACCTCATCGGCTGCGATTCCAAAGCCGGCCTCGCCCGCGCCGAAGCGATCTTCCAGGCGCGCAAACGCCGCGATATGCTGGAAGCCGGTGTCACCCTCACCGCGCCAGATACCGTCTTCTTCGCCCATGACACCGAGATCGGCCCGGATGCCATCATCGAGCCGCATGTCGTCTTCGGTCCCGGTGTGCGCATCGCAGGCGGCGCCCGCATCCGCGCCTTCAGCCACCTGGAAGGCGCTGCCGTCAGCGAAGGTTGCCTTATCGGCCCCTATGCACGCCTGCGCCCCGGCACGGTCCTCGACGCAAACGTGCATATCGGCAATTTCGTCGAAACGAAGAACACCGAACTCGGCGAGGGCGCCAAGGCGAACCATCTCGCTTATCTCGGTGACGGCACCATCGGCGCCGGCGCGAATATCGGCGCGGGCACCATCTTCTGCAATTATGACGGCCACGCCAAGCACCAGACCACGATTGGCGACGGCGCCTTCATCGGCTCCAATTCGGCCCTGGTGGCGCCGGTGACCATCGGCGACGGGGCCTATGTCGGCTCGGGCAGCATCATCACCAAGGACGTGCCGGAAGATGCCCTGGCGGTGGCCCGCGCCCACCAGCTGACCCGCGAGGGCTGGGCGAAGACCTTCCGTACAAGGAAGTCCGCCGGGGCGGCGTCCAGCGACAAGAAGAGTTAGGGGCGGGCAGATGGCCTACGAAACCGAAAAGCAGAATGCAGCCGCCGCCGCGATGGAATATGTCGAGGACGGCATGACGATCGGCCTCGGCACCGGCTCGACGGCGAAATATTTCGTCGAACTGCTGGCCGACGAGATTGCCGACGGGCTGATCGTGCGCTGCATCGAGACGAGCAACCAGACGCGGGATCTGGCGCGCAGCCTCGGTGTACCGCTGATCCCGTTCGAGCAGGTCGACCGCATCCACCTGACGGTCGACGGCGCCGACGAGGCCGGGCCCGGCGGCGTGCTGATCAAGGGCGGCGGCGCGGCGCTGCTGCGAGAGAAGATCATCGCCAACGCGTCCGATCACATGGTTGTGATTGCCGATCCGACCAAGGATGTGCAGGCGATTGGCGCCTTTCCGCTGCCCGTCGAGGTGACGCCGTTCGGCTATACGATCACGGCCAAGAAGGTCCATGACGCGCTGGTGGGTGCCGGCGTCGAGCGCCCGCGCGTCGAGCTGCGCAAGGCGCCGCAGAGCCTCGACCTGCTGGTGACCGATGGCGGCAACTATATCCTCGATTGCCATTGCGGCCTGATCCCGGACCCGCCGAAAGCCGCAGCTTTCCTGTCGGATGTGCCGGGCGTGGTGGAACACGGCCTGTTCATCGGCATCGCACGCACCGTGATCTTCGGCACCGAAACCGGCGCCCGTATCATTGAATACTAGGCCCAAGCGCCTCACATCAGGCCGCGCCTGTGCAATTCCCTTTCAAGGACATCCCCCATGACCGAGGCCGCTTACGACTTTGACCTGTTCGTGATCGGAGGCGGCTCCGGCGGGGTGCGCGCGGCGCGGATCGCGGCGCAGGCTGGCGCCAAGGTGGGCGTGGCGGAAGAATACCGGATGGGCGGCACCTGCGTGGTGCGCGGCTGCGTACCGAAGAAGTTCATGGTCTATGCGAGCAAATACGGCAAGGAGATCAAGCATTCTGCCGGGTACGGATGGTCAGTCGGCGAGGTATCGTACGACCATGCGAAGTTCGCTGCCGGCATGCATGCCGAAGTGGACCGGCTGTCGGCGATCTATGACCGCAACCTGAAATCGGCCGGCGCGGAAATCTTCAAGGACCGCGCGGAGTTCGTGGATGCGCATACGCTGCGCCTGAAGGCGAGCGGCGAGATCATCACCGCGAAGAAAATCCTGATTGCGACCGGCGGGCGGCCCTGGCGGCCTTCGGCGGAAGAGCTTCCCGGTGTCGAGCACACGATCACCTCCAACGAAGTGTTCGAGTTTGAAACCTTGCCGGCGCGGATGCTGGTTGCGGGTGGCGGGTTCATTGCGGTCGAGTTTGCGCATGTGTTCGCCGGCCTCGGCGTGGAAGTCTGCCTGGTCTACCGCGGCGAGACCGTGCTGCGCGGCTTCGACGAGGATGTGCGCCTGGCCGTGCACGAGGGCCTGAAAGAGGCGGGCGTGCGTGTCATCACCAACACCGTCTTTGAACGGATCGACAAGACGGAGAACGGCCTTTGCGTGAAGATGACCAATGGCCACGAGGTGACGACGGATGTAGTGCTGATGGCCGTCGGCCGGCAGGCGAATACGGACGGGCTCGGATGTGACAAGGCGGGCGTGAAGATCGGCGACCGCGGCGAGGTCGTCGTGGATGAATGGTCGCGCACCAGCGCGCCGAACATCTGGGCGGTGGGCGATGTGACCAACCGGGTGAACCTGACGCCGGTGGCGATCCGCGAGGGGCACGCGTTCGCCGACACCGAGTTTGGCGGCAAGCCCTGGAAAATGGACCATACGGATATTCCGGCGGCGGTCTTCTCGCAGCCGGAAGTCGGCACGGTCGGCATCAGCGAGAGCCAGGCGCGGAAAGTCCACGGCGAGATCGACATCTACAAGACGCGGTTCCGGCAGATGAAGAACATGCTGAACGGCGACCAGACGCGCACCATCATGAAGCTGGTGGTGCGCGCCTCGGACCAACGCGTACTCGGCGTGCATATCGTCGGGGACGACGCGGCCGAGATGATCCAGATGGCAGGCATTGCGGTGAAGATGGGCGCCACAAAAGACGACTTCGACCGGACCTGCGCGGTGCATCCCTCGGCAGCGGAGGAACTCGTCACGCTACGGACGAAATGGGTGCCGGAGGTGGTGTGATCTTTCAAGCCCTTCTCCCTTGGGGTCGCTCGGGAAATCGTATAAGATTTCTTGTCCTCGCGACGGGTTGGGATGAGGGGGAGCTATTTCTCAGATGTCGTCTTGGGTTGTGAGTTGCGCCCCCTCACCCCCAACCCCCTCTCCCTTGGGA
>JBGTKE010000331.1:0-2558 GCA_041744775.1 Hyphomonas sp.
GCGCCCGCGTCGCCATCCCCGAAGGCGCCCAGACCGGCCGCAAGCTGCGCCTGCGCGGCAAGGGCATGCCCTCCGTGCGCCAGGGCAATCCGCACGGCGACCTCTACGTCGAGATGTTCGTCGAGACGCCGCAGAACCTGACCGCACGGCAAAAGGAACTGCTGCGCCAGTTCTGCGACTGCTCCGCCGCCGACTGCCACCCCGAAAGCGAAGGCTTCCTCGGCCGCATCAAACGCTTCTGGGGCGGGCAGGAAGGCGAAGAGAAACGGCCAAGCTAGCAATCTGCGTCAAGCCCCTCACCTCCCACGACCTGCGGTCGCGGGTCCCTCCTCTCCCGGAGGGAGAGGGGTTTTCACCTCGCTGCCTCAAACCACTCAACCCCTCTCCCATGCAATGGGAGAGGAGGGGCCCGCCGCCGAAGGCGGTGGGAGGTGAGGGGCTCGCCAAGTCCGCTGCGCAGATCAGGCATGCATCCCTGAAACCACAACGCCTTTGACAACGTTGCAATTCCTGCGCTTCTGATCCGCCATGAGTTCAAGATCCGCCCGCACGCCCGCCCTCAGCCTTGATTGGGCTCAGGACTTCCTGCGCGGGGAAGCCGCGCGCATCGATGCCGACCCGCTGACCAACTCGGTTTTCTCGCTGGCCCAGACGCTGTTCCGGAAACTGGAATCGGAAGAGTTCGACCTCGCGCAGCTCTCCGCGCTCGCCGAAGAGGTGCACCTGACGCTGCTGGACGAGCGCGCGGGCCTGTTCCGCCGGCAGCATTCCGGCGCCGACCCGGACGCGGCCTGGGCGCCGGTTACTGCCCGGCTGGAGGCGCTCGCCGCGACCAGCTTCGAGGCTTTCAAGGCAGCGGTCGAGACACCCACCGGCGGCATCGTCTTCACCGCCCACCCGACCTTTGCGCTGTCGCGCGATATGCGCGCGGCGCTGGTGGCCTATGTCACCAAGCCCACCGCCGGCCACAAGGCCGCGCTGAAGAAACTTATCCAGTCCGATGGCCGGACTTGGAACCAGTCGATTACTCTGGAGGCGGAGCATCAGGAAGCGCAGGACGCCTTGCGCCATGCCGCCGGGGCGCAGGCGGCGTATGCCGCGCATGTGGTCGAGATCGCCCGCGCGGCTTTCCCATACGCGTGGCAGGAGCTGCGCCCTGCGCTGCCCACGATTGCCAGCTGGGTCGGCTACGATCTTGATGGGCGTACGGACATTCCCTGGTATCGCTCGGTCCACTTCCGGCTTGGCGAGAAGGCGGCGCAGCTGGCGCGCTATGCCGCCGAGCTGGAGGATATCCTTGCGAGCGTGAAATCGCCGGCAGCACTCGCCGCCCTGCCGAAGCGCCTGAAGCGCGCCGCGAAGGAGATCGAGGCGCACGCGAAACGCTTTGCGGCCGACCTGACGGACCCGGATCTGCTCGTCGCCGCCGCCAACACGCTGACGGCGGACAGCCCGGACAAGATCACGAATGTGCGTGAACTGACGGATATTTTAGACGCCGCGCTCGGAGCCCTGCCCGAGGTGACGGCGGCGCGGCTGATCGCGCTGCGGGCCCAGATGGAGGCGCTGCAGCTCGGCACCGGGCGCATCCATCTGCGCGTCAACGCGGCGCAGGTGCGCACGGTGATCGCGCGCGACCTTGGTCTCGAGACCGAAGACCGCGAGCTCGGCCGCGTGGCCTTGTCGCAATTGGCGCAGAAGGCGCGCAAATCGAAGCCGCTGCCCTTGAATTTCGCGGACCTCTTCCGCGAACAGTCCACCGCGCGGCGCCAGTTCATGATGTGCGCGCAGATCCTGAAACATATCGATTCCGGCTCCGTGATCCGCTTCCTGATCGCCGAGAGCGAGAACCCCGCGACCGTGATGGGCGCACTTTACCTCGCCCGGCAATACGGGGTGGACGGACAGCTCGACATCTCGCCTTTGTTCGAGACCCCGGAAGCGCTGGAGACCGGCGGGCGGTTCATCGAACGCCTGATCGATGAACCGGAATTCCTCGCCTATGTGCAACAGCGCGGCTATCTGTCGATCCAGCTCGGCTTCTCCGATTCCGGCCGCTTCATCGGCCAGGTCGCCGCCTCGATGGCGACCGAGCGGATTCACAACCTGATCATCCGGGCGCTTGCCGCGAAGAAGGCGAATGTCAGCCTGCTGATCTTCAACACGCACGGCGAATCGATGGGCCGCGGCGCCTGGCCGGGCACCTTCCAGCAGCGCTTCGATCACCTCCTGACGCCCTGGACCCGCGTGGGCGCCAGGGCGCGCGGCATACCGCTGATCCATGAAGTGAGCTTCCAGGGCGGTGACGGCTTCCTGCATTTCGCGGGCGCCGAGCTTGCCGAGACGACCTATTCCGCCTGGTGCGAGAGCCGCCTGACGCCGCCGCCGGAGACGCTGGCCGACACATTCTACACCCGCACCGATCTCGTCTGGGACTTCTACCGATCCCTGCGCGCCTGGCATGAGCGGCTGTTTGCGAACGCCGACTATGGCCGCCTGCTCGGCTCCTTCGCCAGCGGACTCGTGGTGCGCGCGGGCTCGCGCCAGAAAAAGCGCAG
>JBGTKE010000332.1:0-3667 GCA_041744775.1 Hyphomonas sp.
CCGCCATTCTGATCCAGCCTAGTATCGAGCTGCTTCGCGGATCCGTAGGTCGGATAGAGGCCGCAGGCCGAAATCCGACGCGCATGGGCGCGTGTTTCGGGATGGCGGATTTCGCTTCGCTCTATCCGCCCTACGAGTCGCGAAGCGACTTTCCTCAAACTTTATTCCGGGTGCTGACCTGTTCCGGGCCGGATTTGAGTGCTACGGTTGCGCCTCAAACAGTATAAACAGGGGAGAATTGCTATGCGTAGTCTTGCATTTGTTGTGGCGTCCTTGGTTCTGGTGGGATGTTCCGGAGAGCAGGCCGTTGTCGAGCCTGAAGTGACAGCCGAGGTGGCTCCCGAAGTTGCCGAGCCTGAGCCCGTTGAAGCGCCGGTCATGCTGACGGCCAATGGCTCGCAGCCCGGTACGTATGAAGTCACGAGCGCTGACGGAAGTGTCGCCATCGCCGTGCTGAACGGGGACGGAACCTATACCATGTCTACCCCCGACGGCACGCTGATCGCCGAAGGCACCTGGGCGGTGACCGATGGCAAGCAATGTTTCTCGCCGACGACCGAAGGCGTTGAGGCCATGTGCTTTACGGACACGCCTCCGGCGGCAGACGGTTCGTTCACCGGCACGCCTGACGTGGGCGAGCCGGTGACGGTCAGGCCGGTGCCGGCCAACTAGGCCGCCACGGCAGGGCTCGCCAAGTTCCGGGCCATGGTGGTAACTGCGGGTGAAACATCACCCGAGGAAATCCCATGGCCCGTTTTACCCTGCACGGCATCTTCGCCTCCGGCCCGACCTACAAGGCCGGGCTGATGCTGCGCCTCACCGGCACGCCGTTCGACTATGAGCATGTCGACCTGCGCGCCGGGGCGCACAAGGCGGACGCCTTCCTCGTCAAGAACCGCTACGGCCAGGTGCCCGTGCTGGAAGACAGCCAGACCGATTTCTGCCTCTGCCAGTCCTCCGTGATCCTTGACTATCTCGCCGACGAGACCGGCCAGTTCGGCGGCAAGGACCGGGGCGAGCGTCTGCGCGCCCGCGAATGGCAACTGTGGGGCGCCGGAAACCTGACGACCGGCATCTACCGCACCCGCGCCGCCAAGCTTGGCTTCTTCAAGTTTCCGGAGGCGATTGCCGAAGCGAACCTGCAGACCGCTTTCGCGGCGCTGAAGGAGTTGAATGGCCTGCTCGATGGCCGCGACTGGCTGGTCGGCAAAGGCGCCACGATCGCCGATATCGATCTCTACGGCATCGCCGCTTATGCCGGCCAGGCCGGCATCGACCTTGCGCCCTATGGCAATGTCCGCAAATGGCTCGCCCGCGTCGAGGCCTTGCCGGGCTTCAAGGGCGTGGGCGACTGCCTGCCGCAAGCGAGCGTGAAGGCATGATCAACGGCGTCGATCACATTGTGATCCTCGCGCCTGAGATTGATGCGGGCACGGCGGTTTATGCCGCCTTGCTCGGCCGGGCGGCGGACTGGCGGGCCGTCAGCGATACCGGCGTGGCGACGGCGCTGTTCCAGCTCGGCAATACCGCGCTCGAACTCGTCGCGCCCTCCGGGCACGGAACCAGCGCCGAACACTTGCGGGCCCGCATCACCGAGGAGGGCCCCGGCCTCAAGTCGCTCGCCTTCCGCTCGACTGACCCTTCCGGCGATCACCGCGCGATGTCGCGCCTCGCGCTCGCGCCCACGCCCATCGAAGAGGGCCTCAGCGAGGACATGGGCCGCGAGACCCGCCGCACCTGGCGCAGCTTTCGAACGCCGCCGGAGCATACCGCCGGTATCCGCTGGTTCTTTGTCGAGCCGCTCGAAGGCGCGCTTGAGCCGGCGGAAGTTCCGCTCGGCCATGTCCATGCGCTCGACCATCTCGTCATCAACACGCCGAACCCGGAGCGGGCGATGGCGCTCTATGGCGCCAAGCTCGGCCTGCGGCTCGCGCTCGACCGCACGGCGCCCGAATGGGGCGTGCGCCTTATCTTCTTCCGTACCGGCGGCCTCACGGTCGAGATCGCGCACCGGCTGGGGCAGGACGAGGATCCCGCCGGACCGGACGCTTTCTGGGGTCTCACCTGGCGCGTCGGCGATATTGAGGCCGCGCATGACCGGCTCGCCGCCAAGGGTTTCAATCTCTCCGACGTGCGAACGGGGCGCCGCGCGGGCACCCGCGTCTTCACCGTCCGCGACGGCACGATGGGCGTGCCCACCCTGTTCATTTCCGGCGTGGCGGATTAAAACACTGCCATGACCCCGTTCACCTCTCTCACCGGAACTGCCGCGCCCCTCCTCGAGAAGGGCCGGCCGATGCCCAATGTCGACACCGACATGATCATCCCGAAACAGTTCCTGAAGACGACGACGCGCACCGGCCTCTCCGCCGGGCTCTTCCATGAGCTGAAGACGAAGGCGGATGGTTCGCCGAACCCCGATTTCGTCCTCAACCGCCCGGAATATGCCAAGGCCTCGATCCTGATCGCGGGCGAGAATTTCGGCTGCGGCTCGTCGCGCGAACACGCGCCGTGGGCGCTGCTCGACCAGGGCATCACCTGCGTCATCGCGCCGAGCTTTGCCGACATCTTCCACAATAACTGCTACAAGAACGGCATCCTGCCGGTCCGCCTTCCCGTGGATGTCTGCGAGAAGCTGGCGAAAGCTGCCGGCGGGTCCAACCATGTCTTCACGGTTGATCTTGCGTCGCAGACCGTCACCACGCCCGACGGCGAGATCCACAGGTTCGACATCGACCCGGGGCGCAAGTCGAACCTGATGGCCGGCCTCGACGAGATCGGCGCCTCGCTCACCGCTGCGCCCGAGATCGACACGTTCGAAGCGCAGCGCCGCCTCGCCACCCCCTGGCTCGAACTCGCCCGCTGAACCCCAGCGGGCCGCAACCGGAGATAAATCCCATGCCCCGCGCCGCCCGCCTGCTCCTTCCGCTGCTCTTGTTCGTTCCGCTGTCCGGCTGCCTCAATGACCCGTTCGGCATGAAGCCGGAAGTGCGCGGCGTGAAGATCCCCGAAAAGCCTGCGCCCGCCGAAACCGTTGAACCGGAAGCCGAGCCGGAAGCTCCGAAACCATGATCGTCATCGAAGGCACTGTCCGCATCCCGCCGGAAAATCTCGAAGCCGCCCGCCCGGTGATGGAGCAGATGATCCGCGCCAGCCGCGCCGAAACGGGCTGCATCGACTATGCCTACGCCGTTGACGTCCTCGATCCCGGCCTCGTCCGCGTCACCGAACGCTGGGCCAGCCGCGAGGCGCTGACGAACCATTTCAAGGCCGCCCACATGGCCACCTGGCGCTCCTTCTTCCCGCAGCTCGCCATCACCGACCGGTCGCTGCGTCTCTATGAGGCCGAACCGGAGTCGATCTGATCCGTTGCGCCGGGCGCTGCGTCTCGCTAGTCAGCCCGCAGCCTATTCTTGCGGAGACCTTCGCCGATGAAAAAGTCACTCCTCCTCCTTCCCGGCGACGGCATCGGCCCGGAAGTCGTGGCAGAAGCCCGCCGCATCGCCGAACTGCTTGTGCCGGACATCCTGATCGAGACGGGCCTCGTGGGCGGCGCCAGCCTCGATGCCCGCGGCACGCCGCTGACCGGTGAAACGCTGGAGCGCGCCCGCAAGTCGCACGCCGTCCTCCTCGGCGCCGTCGGCGGCCCGAAATGGACCGGCGCGGC
>JBGTKE010000333.1:0-1624 GCA_041744775.1 Hyphomonas sp.
CAGGAGCGCGATCAGGCCGGAGACGATGATTGCATCGGACTCGGCGCGCACGCTGAGGCGCCCGTCCGCCACATCGGTCACCATCCAGACCTGCGAGGCGCAGCCGCGCACGCGGGCCTCCTCGGTGCGCTCCTGCGGCGCCAGCGGCGGGTTTGCCTTGCCCAGGTCGATCAGGTGCGCATAGCGCGCCTCCCAATCCTCAAGCCAGGAGAATTCCTCACGTATGTCCGCTGCTTTGATCTCGATACTCATCTGCACCCATATGAGATGCGAAATCCCAAAAGAAAACCCCGGCGGGCCAGTGCCTGCCGGGGTTGGAGTTGCAGAGTGAGTCTATAGTGTGTGGACTATTTATAGACGGCGCCGACACAGTCAGCGACTTCGGCAAGCGTGTGCTGGCTGATGCAGTGCGGCAGTTCGAACTCCTGGCCGACACCCGCCACGCAGCCTTGCAGCTGCAGGTTCTGCATCTTCAAGCAGGACTGAACCGCCGGTTCCATCATCACATTGGCGAGGCGAGACTGGTCGACCGCGCCCGCGCCGATGACGCGCATGGCGGCCAGCGAGGCGATCTGGTTGGCGACGGTCTCCTTGCCGAACTTCACCTTCTGGCGATTGCCGGTGAAGCCGCCAGTGAGGAATGCCGGCAGTCGAACGGCGCCCGCCGCATCCTCGGTCGTCGCGGCGGCGGTGATGATCCCCGCCTTGGTTTCGCCGGAGAGCGGCGCGGTGCTGGTCAGTGCCGAAACGATGAGGTTGTCGGGGTTCTGGCCCTTGCCCTGCAGGACTTTCACAACCTCGGCGCGCTGCCCGCCATTGCGGATGCGCGATTTCGCCCAGCCATAGCCTTGCAACGAATAGCCCTGTTCCTTGATGAGGGCGGCGTTGGAATAGATCTTGGGCAGATCCGAATCGGTGACCGCGATGGCGCCGCCGACCGCATTGTCACCGCCTCCGAGGGAGCGGGCGTAACCGTTGCCGGCGACGAAGCTCTTCATCACCGCTTCGCGGCCGTAGAAGGCCTCGATATCGCGCACCGTCGCGCTGAATTCCTTGTCCTGCGACGCAACCAGCGCCGAATAGGCCATCCAACCCCTTGTGAGCTGGTCGGCATTGTAGCCGCCCAGCGTACTCAGCGCCGCATCGATGTCGCCAGCGTTCTTGAATGGCTTGGCGGCGACTTCTTCAGCGTCGGATTGAAACGTCATGTAGACAGCGGCACTTTCCGCAATCGGATCAGCCTTTTGCGCCGAGGCGCCGACCGAAATACAAAGTCCGCAAAAAACTGCGGCAACGACCCCAGAGGTTCTCATTCCAGTCTCCCTCACGCGACACGCGACTAGTGATGCCCGAACTTCCCGGTATGGGGAACCATGCCTTGTGTGTTTTACGCATTACAAATACAGCAGACCGGGCACCTGATGCGGCAAGAATGCCTAACAATTCTCTATGGGGTGTTAAGAGTTGGCCCCCGGAACGACGCAGAAGCGGTTACAATTCGTTCACCTCGCGTGGATCGCGCTGGGGCTGACGGCGGCCGTGTCCGGCGGGATCGCCGGCGCGCCGGTACAAAGCGTGTTCGCAGCGGTGTTGCTTACCCTGGTGCCCGGCCTGACCGGCTTCG
>JBGTKE010000334.1:0-2455 GCA_041744775.1 Hyphomonas sp.
AACCGGCGTCAGGGCATTCAGGCCGCTGCCGAAGCGCGCCGCGCGCAGCACCGCTTCGCCGCCGCCATGCGGCAGGTGCACATCGGTAAGGATCACCTGATAGCGCCGCTGACCGATGCGGGTCACGGCGGCCGCTGCATCGGTCACCGTCTCGACGCGCCAGCCCGCTGCGAGCAGCGCCTCGCGGATCACCAAGGCGCTCGCCTCATGGTCTTCCGCCAGCAGCACTTCGCCGAGATCGAAGCGCGCTGCCTGGCCGTCCGGCTTGTTCTCGACGGCAAGGCGCGGGCCCGCTTTTCGCACAGGCAGCGCGACCGTGAACACGCAGCCGCCGCCCGGATTGTCGGACAGGATGATCTCGCCGCCGAGGCGCCGCGCCAGACTGCGCGCGATGGCAAGGCCGAGGCCGCTGCCGGTGAAGGCATCGGCGCTCTCGGATTGCTCGAACGCCTCGAACAGGCGCGCCTTGTCGGCGTCGGTGATGCCGCGCCCGGTATCGGCGACGCGCATCGTCAACATCAGCCCGTCCGGCGAGGGCGCGGTGGCGAGCGTCACCGTCACCTGCCCCCGGTCGGTGAACTTCATCGCATTGCTGACGAGGTTGAACAGGATCTGGCGCAGCCGCCCGGCATCGCTTTCGATACGCGATTCCGCGCCGGTTGCGACGCCGATGCGCAGGTGGACGCGCTTCTCGTCGAATTGCGGCAGCCAGAGATCGCGTGTCTCGACGGCGAACTGGCGCAGCTCGATCGGTTGGTGGGTGATTGCCAGCTTACCGGCGTCGATCCGCGAGAGATCCAGCAGGTCCGTCAGCAGGCGTTCGAGATGCTGGCCGCTTTGCGAGATCGTGCGCGCTAGGCGTCTGGGCTCGCCGGTGGGCAGCTGGGTCTCGAGCAGATCGGCGACGCCCATGATGCCGGTCAGCGGCGTGCGGATCTCATGGCCGATGAAGGCCAGCGTCCGGGCGCGCGATTCCGACAGCTTGCCGAGCTGGCGCTTCAGGTCATCGAGTTTTTTCTGGACGTTCTGCTGCGCGCGGGCACGGGCCGCGTTCTCTTCCGCGACCGCCTTGAGCAGCATGGCGGGCGAGACGATGCCGGCATAGTTGCCCTTGTCCATCACGATCACGCCGTCCGTCAGCGCGCTGTTGGACTGGTCGGCCGCAGTCTTGGCGACTTGCGCGGCCGGCGTTTCCGCCGAGGCGATGATCGGCTGCGCGCCTACCAGGTGGGTGACCGAGCGCGCGGCATAGACGTCGCGCCCGTTCGGGCCGGCCAGCGCTTCGGTCAGCCGCAGGCGGGTGACGAGACCGTAGCTCGCAGCGCCGCCTTCCGAGAGCCGGACCGGGACCGCAAACAGGGCCGGGTCGGACAGCAACAGGGAAAATGCGGCCGCAGCCGTTGTAGCCGACGTGACCGGCGTCACGGGCAGCGCGATGTCCTTCAGGCGAACAGGCATGTATGTGCAGACACCGGTTATGGTTAAGGGGTGACCATCACCCAGAAACCTTACCGGGAGGCAAACATGCCTTGCCCGTCGTCCCTACACCACTTCGCTGCGATGCTGGACGATCTTTCCGACGAGGCCGTAGTCCATGGCTTCCTGGGCACTCATCCAGAAGTCACGCTCGGTGTCCTTCTTGATCTGCTCCAGCGTCTTGCCGGTGGCGTCCGCGAAGATCTGGTTCAGACGCTGGCGCATCTTGATGATCTCGCGGGCCTGGATCTCGACATCCGTGGCCTGGCCGCCAACGCCGCCGCGGGGTTCGTGCAGCAGGAAGCGGGTGTTGGGCAGCGAGTACCGGTTTTCCTTCTTGGCGGCCGAATAGATCAGCGCGCCGGCCGAGGCGACCCAGCCGGTGCCGAGGATCTTCACGGGAGCCTGCACGAACTTGATCATGTCATGGATCATGTCGCCGCTTTCGACGTGACCGCCGGGCGAGGAGAGGACCAGCAGGATCGGGTCCTGGCTTTCCGAGGACAGGGCCAGCAGGCGTTCGGACACGCGCTGGGCCGCCTTGAAGTCGATGCCGCCGGTCAGCAGGATCGTGCGCGCCTTGAACAGGGCGGCCTCAAGGAAGGCGTTCGGCTCGGCAATCGGGCCTATTTCTTTGTCATCTTCATCGTCGAGGCGGAAAGGGGTCATGCGAGCTCCGGAGAGGGGAATCTGACTATGGGCCGTATAGGTGCGGTGCCGCAGGCACGGGGTCAAGGCGCGAGTCTCACTATTCCCCAGCGCCCTTCAGGCCGCCTCGGCGACGATCCGGGCGACGTCGCCGGCATAGGCCTGCGCCTTCTTCTCGCCGACGCCGCTGATCTCCCGGAGGGCTTCGGGCGTCGCGGGCTTCTCGCGGGCGATTTCGGCGAGGGTGCGGTCATGGAAGATCACATAGGGCGGCACGCCGCGCGCCTTGGCGAGGTTGGTGCGCCACTGGCGCAGGGCGTCGAACACCGAC
>JBGTKE010000335.1:0-8545 GCA_041744775.1 Hyphomonas sp.
CGCGCGGGCATGACGTTCGGCCTCGCGTGCCTCGTGTCAATGGCTGCATTGATCCTGTCGCTGGCGTTCTGACCAACGACTTCGTCTAATCGGCGCAGAGCGGATTTTGCTCGAAATAGGCTGCGATCTCCGGGCGGTCGCTTTCCATCATCGTGTCCGCCGATTCCATAAGATCGGCAAACCGTTTGATCTCAGCCAGGTGGTGGCAGCGCTGGGGTTCGCGATTGCCCCAGCCCTTGTAGAATTCATGCAGCTGGACATGCTGGACCAACATGTTGCGCTGGTAAGCGCCGCGGGTGGGCTCGCGTTCAAAGCGGTCCTGGAACCACTGGGTGGCGGCAAGGAGGCTCTGCTCGGCTTCGTCGAGGCGCTTCAGGTCGAGCAAGGGGTAGGCAATCTCGCCATTGTAGGTCGCCTGGTTCTGCCGGGCGTCGGCGTCGTCCGGGTCAAGAGCGATGCGGCGGGCCGCGATGGCGAGCGCGCCCCTGTAGTCCTCGACGGCGCGTTCGGGTTCGCCGGTCTTGTAATAGGCAAAGGCGCGGCGCCAAAGGCTGAAGCTGAGGGCGCGCCAATAAGTGACCGTCTCGGCCGGGATCACCTTGCGCAATTTCTCGAGCGTCGCGAGGGAGGCCGTGGCGGCGGCAACCGCTTCCTCGGCGCGATCGGAATTGACGAGGACTTCCGACTGGATGCGCTGGGTGCGGGCGAGGCCGTACAGAAGGTCGGTACTGTCCGGATGCTCCGTAAGCGGAGCGTCAAAAGCAGAGATCACCGCGGCGAGCGTTGCGAGCGCGGCGTCGCGGTCATTGCTGCGGAATTCTATGATGCCCTGGTTGCCTTGCATGGCAAGAAGCTGGAAGCGCTCGTGCAGGTCGCCGGGATGGCGTTCGAGATAGGCGGCGTAATATTCCTGCGCTTTGGCATTCTCGGCCAGTGCCTTGTCCATATCAGACTCGACATAGAGAGAGGCATCGCTCAGGCCGGCATAGAGGCCGCCAAGGGCGATCAGCAGCTCGTCGGACTTGGGCTCGGTCTGTTCGAAGGGCGCGAGGATGGTATGGGCACGTTCGAGGTTTTCCGCCGCGAGGCCCACCTTCTGAAGCGAGCTGAAGCCCGGCGTGCCCTGGATTTCGCTGAGGCGGACGAGGCCGCTGGCGGTTTCGATCCTCAACGCGTCGGACGCGCGGGCGTCGCTGGCCAATGAATCGAGATAGGTCTGGGCCGCCCCGGCCAGCTCGACCTTGGCGCTGGTCGAGCCGGGCACGACATCGATCTTGTCATAGACGTCGAACATCAGGGACTTCGCAAGCGTTCGGACTTGCTGGAAGCGATAGTCGGACTCGGCACGCGCCGTTTCGGCCCGCTGGTACTGCCAGAAAGTAACGCCGAGAGCGGTCGCAAGGCCGGCAAAGGCGACGGCCGTGCCCGCAACGATCAGGCGGCGGCGCTTGACGAACTTGCCAATCCGGTAGCCGGCCCCGCCCTCTCGGGCATCGACGGCACGGTCAGTTCGGAAATTGTTCACGTCGTCCATCAGCGCGTCGACCGAGGCATAGCGGCGGGCCGGGTCGGTCTCCGTGGCGCGGGTGATGATGGCCGCGATGTCGGCGGAAGACACCTTACCCTCCACCATGGCCTCGAGCAGTTTGCCCAGGGAGTAGACGTCCGAGAGCGTGTTCGTGGAGGTGCCCTGGGCGCGCTCAGGGGCTGCAAAACCCGGCGTGAAGCTGAGGCTAACGATGGAATTCGAGCTTGCATCGATCGGGACGGCGTCGATGTCATTGGGCTTGGCGATGCCGAAATCGATCAGCTTCACCTGGCCCGCATGGGTGACGAGAACGTTGGAGGGCGTGATGTCGCGGTGGACGATGAGGTTCTGGTGGGCATGACGCACGGCGCTGCAGGCATCCGTGAACAGCCTGAGCCGGTCGTCGGTTCCCAGGCCCTGATCGTTGACCCAGACCGTGATGGGCTGGCCGTCGACATATTCCATGATGATGTAGGGCGAGCCGTCCTCCAACTCGCCGCCGTCGAGCAGGCGGGCAATGTTGCCGTGGCTGAGGTCTGCCAGAATCTGGCGCTCGCGGCGGAAACGGGAGATCAGGGCATCCGACAGGATACCCGGGCGGATGATCTTGATGGCGACCTTGTGGGCGAAGTCGCCAGAGTCGCGTTCGCCTTCGAAGACTGCGCCCATGCCGCCCTGGCCGATCAGGCCGGTGATGCGGTATGCGCCGATCCTTTCGGGGGCCGGGGGAGGGGCCGCGTCGGCACCGGCGCCGCCGGTCTTGAGCGACATGTCGCTGGAACCGTCGGCGGCCAGCAGTTCGAGAACGCGGTCGCGCAACGCCGTGTTGTCGCCGACCTGCTGGGCGATCCAGTCGCGGCGCGTGTCGGACGGTTGGTCCAGCGCTTCCGCGAAGAGCTCAACGGCGAGTTTGTCGAGGTCGGGCGATTGAATTGGAATATCCCCAGTTGTGCGGTCTACGCTTGTTCGTCAGGCCACTCTGCGGGCCGAAGGCGGGCAGCCGAATTCAGGCGATTTCGTTTTTTGGATAAGTGCCTGTTCCTGTTGGGATTGTGACCGATCCTGCGCCGGTGATCAACGTTTCCCTCTGAAACCTGAGAAAATCCCGCGCGGCTTGACCCGTATCGCGGGCGTTCCACGCCTTTCAGATTGGGGCCCGGCAGATTCAGCCGAGGCCTTCTGTACCGGGAAGGGGACACCCGGAGGGACCGCCGCCCGCTTTTCCGCCTCAACTGCGGCTGGGCGGCGGTCCGTTTCCGGCCGGAACGTACGCTTCAGTAGCCACCACCGGCACCCGGGCCGCGCAGGCGGTCGCGGATACCCTGCTTCGCCTGATCAAGGCTGGATTGCAAATCGGCGCCGATATGGCGTTTGAGGTTCGAGAGGGCGCTCGTCATCTGGGCCGGTGCCTCGGCCCGTACCGAGGCCAGCGCCTGTTGCTGGGACGGTCCGCTGATGGAGAGGCGAGGTTTGCTCTCGATCGCGCCGATAGTCCAGAAGGCATGGGGGTGGCTGTAACGTTCCATCACGTCATAGGCGATCCAGAGGTGCCCTTGATCGCCCCAGCCGGGCCCCCAGGAATTGCGCACCAGCCACGAGCCCCGCGCGTCGTCATAACCAACGATCAGCATGGCGTGCCCGCCTGATGGCTCAGGCCAGCCGCCACGCGGGCTTGCGATCGCACCGGTATCGCGCGCTTCGACCATCAGCATGTCATGCGGCAGGCTGGTCCCGAAGACGACGGGCAGTCCGTTGGCGACGGCGGCTTTCGCACCCATGCCCATGCCGGTCCGGGCATAGGAAATGGCGCCGAACTGTTCGGCCCCCTGGTAGCAGGCCTTGATCGGCTCGGTGGGCCACATCGCCGGCTGGTATGGCCACATGCGTTCTGGACACGCACCAAAGGCGAGGACAGAGGCCATGACGTGGTGGATGAAAGTTCCGCTGTCCTGGTCGGTCGTGCCGCCGATCTTGCGGGCGTTGTAGTAGACATAGAGCCGGGACAGGTCGGTGACCGGATGGCCGGCGAGGCGCTGGTGGTATTCCAGCGCGCCGACGACGGCATTGGCCGCGCAGGAGCCGACCGTTCCCTGATCCTCGACGGGCGTGCAGAGGCCGCGCAGGTCGATCCGTTCCGGCAACTGCCCGGCATTGTCGGTCTTCAGCGTCGGGGCTGCGCTCGGCGTCTGCTCCAGAAGGCAGCCATCGGTGCGGTACTTCGAAAAGTCTTTCGGCATTGTCAGTCTCCTTGAAGTGTCGGGTTGGAGCAGTCTGCCACCGGCTGCAGATCTGCGGACTGGCGGACCGGTACCTGGGCGGAATGGTTGAAGTGGAAGAGCCCATGCGCGTTGAGCGAGCCATCGGCGTTCAAGGTGTTGAACCACGCATGGTCGCTGTCGAGGAGGCGGGCCGTACCCTGAGCAATCGGGGCGTCCTCGGGGACACCGATACTGTAGGCGAGGACATCGCCGTTGATCGATCCGGTCATCATCAGGCCCTGCAATGTGCCGGTCGCGTCGCTGCCGGCGAGCGAGTCCACCGTGACGGCGATGCTCCAGGCATTTCCGAGCCCATCTTCCCAGATGCCGGAGGAAAAGACGCCGACCGTGTCCGGCGCGCCGCCGAGAAGCTCATCCTTCCGGCTCTCCGGTCCGTAGAGTTCGCTCGGCTTGCAGCCGGCGAGCACAAGCACCGCAATGAACAGAATGGCCGGTCTCATGGGCATGGCTCCCCGGGCTCGTGATTGACGTGCAAGGTGCCCGACAGATTCGGGTTCCCGTACATGTCGACGGTCTGGTAGTTGAAGTGGCACTTGTCGGTCTGGACACCGCGGCCACTGGCAATATCCACGCCCTGGACACTGAATGTGTACTCGAGCGCATTGCCGCTGATGCGGCCGCGCATACCGACCGGCGTGCCGTCGCCGCCGCGACCAGACCCGCTGAAGGCGCCGTTCTGGTCGACACTCAGATTGTAGTATCCACCAAATCCGTCCGCCCATGTGCCGGAAAAATAGGAGGATGCGGGTGGCGGCTGGGGGGGGATCGGGTCAATGCCGCTATTGTTGCCGACCGCGAGTCCCACGATCAGGAGAGCGACGAGGGCGGCTGAACCCCCGGCGATCCAGACCATGGGTTTGGTGCCCGCCTTCTCAGCCACTGGCTTCACCGGGCCAACCGGGATTCGGTTGACGGCGCCGACGAGCTCCTTGCGATATTGCGCGGCCGATTGCGGGCGCATGTCACGATTGTCGGACATGCCTTTCAGGATAAGCGCGTCCACTTCGGCCGGAATGTCGGACCGGCCACCCGAGGGCGGTTGCCAGTGGCGGCCGGGAACCACGCCGACGAGCAGCTCGTAGAGCATGACGGAAATCGAATAGAGATCTGCCGAAGGACCGGCAGCGTCCGGATTCGTGCGCTGCTCAGGGGCCATATAGTCGGGTGTGCCTAGGCCGGTTCCGCTGGACGATCCCGCGGTATTGCCCGCTGCGCGCGCAATGCCGAAGTCGAGCAGTTTCAGCGGTGCGGATGTTTCGGTGGGATCGGCGAGGAGAATGATGTTTTCAGGCTTCAAGTCGCGGTGGATCACGCTGGCGTCGTGCGCGGCCCTCAGACCGTCGAGGACCTCGGCGATGATACGGGCAGCGACGCGAAGCGGAACCGGCGCGCCGCGCTGCATCATGCGGCCGTGCCAGCTGCGCAGGGAGATGCCGTCGAGATATTCCATTGCGACGAAGGGCTGGTCTCCCGAGAGACCGACATCGTAGACCGCCACAACGTTCGGGTGGCGGATATCGCGGGCGGTAACTCCTTCCTCGATCAGCCGGCGGACGGCGCGCTCGCCGCCGACATTGGCGGCGTTGATGAGCTTGAGGGCGACAGACTTGCCGGACACCTTGTCGATGGCCTTGTAGACAACTCCCATGCCGCCGCGCCCGACGACGCTGTCGATCGTGTAGCGGTCGGCGAAAATCTGACCTGGCTGCAGGGTTGCGACGGCGCGGGACTGCCGGCCAGTCGGCTGGTCCGGATCGGGCGTGATCAGACCGGTCATCGGTGTCACCTGATCGACAGCGCCGGACGCGCCGCGCACCGGCTTGCCGCAATTGTCGCAAAAGGCTGCATCGACCGGCAGCGTTGCGCCGCAGTGTTCACAAATGGTCATGGCCTATTTCCCCTCCGGACCGACAAGACGCTGGAACAGGATCCGGTCGACTTCATCATGTTGCGTTTCGAACTGGACACGAATGGCGATCGCTTCGGGATCGCGAACGAGCGGACGGATCACGTCGCCATCCTGGACCGCGACCATCTTGCCGCGCCGGTAGGCTGTGTCATTCACGCAGAGTCCGTTCTGACTCTCGACGCGAAGCATCAGGCGGTCATTTTCGATGAACAGCTGGAAATGGCGACGCGAGATGTGGACGGATGCGTCTTCGTCAACCTTGCCGTCGCGGCTGATGACGAGGCGTACGTCGTTCAAACCGCCTTCGGGGGCATTTGACGCCCGTCCGATGTCGAGCACGCCCGTGGCCGTGCGGATGGGTCCGTCGAGCGGGGCCTGGCGGGCGTCGAACTTCTTCCAAACGAGTGCGGTGGATTTCGTCACCGCAAGGCCGGACGGATAGCCGCGGTGACCGAGCGCGCGCTCCAGCGCATCGGCTCGGCGCAGCGTCAGGCGGATGGGTTCGGCATGGGTTGCGATGCCGGCCTCGCGCTCCTTCTGGATGCGGGTCGGGTTGTAGATGGTCATGCCGGCGCCGATGGCATCGGCCTGGATATTGTAGTTCTGCACGATCTCGGACGGGCCTTCGGGATCGACCGGTATGACAATGGCGGCAGTGAAGACATAGCGCTCCTCCCGCCAGAGATGGCGCGTGGCGACGACGAGGTGGACGTCAAACCGGTGAAGGCCTGTCGTTTCGAGCACGCCGGTGCGCAGACCGACTTCCGCTGTGGCACCCGAATTGAGGCGCTGAAAGGTGAGGTCGACCTGTTTCATGTCGGACTCGGCGCCCTTGATCCACATTGCCTCGATGAAGAGGGGACGGCCCACCCGGGAATTGTTCGAGACCAGGATCGGCAGCGCCAGCGTGCCCCCGGCCCGGATGCTGGCGGCTGATCCGGCATCGAGGCTCAGCTCGGGGGCCACGCAGACCGGACAACACCCGCCGGCATCCAGCAGTCCGCCGCACTCATCGGTGGCCATGCAGCGTTGCAGAGGCGAACCGCAATCGTCGCAGAAGGTCGCGTCACGTTCGAGCGATGCCCTGAAGCAGCACTTTCCGGGATAGGCGGTTGCGGACTGGGGCCGGGCCATTTTCATCACGTCCGCAACTTGTGACCGCACTGCTTGCAGAAGTTGGCCTTGGCGAGATTCACCGCGCTGCACTTGCTGCACTCAACCGTCGCTGCGGCGGCGGAGGCGGCGCCTGAGACAGCAGGCGCGCCGCCTTCCTTGCCACCGGCGCCATGAGCGACGCCAACGGCGCCCTCCATCCCCATCCGGAACATGTCGCGTGCCTGTGCCTCCGACCGGATCTGGGCGGCGGTCGCGGCCTCCACCATGTCGCGCATGGCCTGCATGGTTTCGCTCGACGAGGCGCCCTTAGCCCGCGCCTGTTCGGCGAGGACCTGGGCCACGTCGGGCGACAGGCCGGCATTGATGGCCAATATCTGTTCGGGCGACATGTTCTTGAAGGCGTTGATCTCCCCGGCCTTGCCGCGTGCCTTGGCATCCAGCAGCGAGATTTCGTTCTGCGTGCTGGCGCCCGACAGTTTGATCGCAAGGTTTGCCTCGGCTTCATTTGCCTGGATTTCGATCTGCTGCAGGCGGGCGATATGCGCGGCCTGCTGCGCCTGGATGGCCGCCGTGATCTCCACTTCGGTAAAAGCGCCCGACTTGCGCATCTGGTCAGACTGGCTTTGCTGGATCAGCGCAATATCGCGTTCAACCGTGGCCTGACGTTTCTTGATGTCGAGCAGGTCGGCCGCATTGCGCGCATTGGCGAGCGAATCGTCGAAGCGTGCTTTGCGTTCGATCTCCAGCGTAGTGATCTCGTGGCCGAGGGCTTCCAGCTCCTGCCTGCGCTTGGCGCCTTCGCGGGCATCGAGGAACTTGATCTCGCTGTTCAGGGCCATGTGCTTGAGTTCGTCTTCCGACGCACTTTGCAACTTGGCCAGATCGACTTCGGACTTCAGCGAAAATTCGGTGGCGTCCTGCTCGCGTTCGATCTCGCGCTTGATGATTTCGAGCCGGTGGTCGAGCGCCTCCTGGCGGCGGTCTGCATCCGCGCGCTCCATGTCGGCGACTTCCTGGGTATTGGTCGCCCATTCGATCGAGACAGCCCGCACGATAAGGCCGAGATCGCCGACGATGCGTTCGACCTCCTTCATAATGTCGGCCTGGACCTTGTCCTGCAGGCCGGTCTCGCCGCGGATATCGGCGGCGTTCATGCGGCCGATGGCGGCTTCGAAGACGCGATCGGAAAGATGAGGCCGGATGCGGTCGAGAACGTCGGCCTTGGAGAGTGCCTTGCGGCCGGGCGTTTCCGGGTCACTGCCCGAGCGGGTGACGCCGTGCATCATGCCGAGGATGTTCGAAGGCTTGTCGGGATCGACTTGCAGCTCGAGCGTTGCCACGCCGGCGATCTCGATCTTGTCCTTGGACAGGGCCTTCAGGGCCGTCTGGACCGAGAACGGCTTCAGGTCCGCAATCATGATGCCGATATGCGTGGAGCCCCCGAACACGCCTTTCAGCTTGTCGACAACCCCGCCCACAGAGAAATGACCACCTTTGAAGGCATCGATCAGCTGCCCGTTTTTGAACAGCAGCGCGGCATAGTCCGGCGGAACGGCGAACCTCTTTTCGAAAAAGGCCTTGAATTCGGACTGGCGCATGAATTCAGCGAGCATGCGCGGATCGCTGAGGACCACTGGTTCGGATGGCATGATTATTTCCCCTCCCATTTGCGGTTAGTGACGAAGGTGACGACGTTGTAGAGAATGACGAGGA
>JBGTKE010000336.1:0-2328 GCA_041744775.1 Hyphomonas sp.
CGGGCAGCGCGGTGAGGCGCGCCTGCGGGTGCCAGCTGGCGCGGTCATTGGCCCAGCCTGCGCCGGCAAGTTCGCGGCCGATCTTGTGGATCGACACACCGACGCCCGACACTGACCAGCTTTCGTTGGGCGGGAAGACGACGGCGCTGTCGTTGATATGGCTGGAGACGACGACGGCGACCGGATAGGCGGCGAGCACCACCAGCAGGAGCGCCAACTTGAACAGTCCGACAAGGCGCTGCCAGCCTTTCTGGAAGCTGAGCATCATCGGACTGGGCTCGGCATGTTCCAGCGAAATGAAATGTTCGGGCGGAATGGGCGCGGGCCGCGGCTTGGCGCGGAGGTCTTCGTCATACGCCTTCGGAAGCTTCGCTGCACCAGAGCGTGAGGGCATGGGTTTACGCCTGTCCTGAGCGGGTGGCCGGGTCGATGTCATCTGGCGGGACTATGCGGTGAACCGCGTGGCATTAACAGGGCGGGACTGCATGAAATTTCAGATAATCACCCGTACTGCCTACAGAAACAGCATTAACCAGCTGGCGGAACCACCTCGGCTTTTGTGACAATTTCCGTCTCGGTACCTGATTCGTCCGTGAACGTCAGGGTTAATTCGACCTCGGAACCGGTTTCGACCGGCCCGACCCCGAAGAGCATCAGGTGATTGCCGCCCCGTTCAAGCACGAGGGGCGTCTCCTCGGAGACCGGGAAGCTGTCGACCTTACGCATCTGCATCATGTCGTTTTCCATCGACATGGTGTGCAGTTCGACATTCCGGGCTGCCTCGGTGCGGGCGCCGATCAGGGTAACCGGGCCGCCCTTGACGCTGACATGCAGACCGCCGCCCGTGATGTCGCGCCCTTCCGGGGGCTCGACGATGAAGGCGTCGCGCACTTCGATGACAGCGGCGCTGCCTGCAGCGGTCGCCGTGGGGGCAGTCGCGGGCGCGCCGCAGGCGCCGAGCAACAGGGCGGCAGGCAGCAACAGGCTGGTCAGGAAATGCATCGGGGCTATCCTCCAAAAGCTTGAGGCGAAGAATGCGGAGCGTCGCCCCTAAAGACAAGCGTTACTTAGGTCGCAGGCTGCTCAGGGCCGCCAGAAACCTACGACGCGGCGGACCTCGTCCATGATCGGCGCGGCGATGGCGTTGGCGCGTTCGGCGCCGCCCGCAAGTACGCGGTCGATGCCTGCAGGATCGGCGAGGATGTCGCGGAACCGGGTTGTGATCGGGGCCATGTGGGCGACCGTGACATCGGCCAGCGCGGGCTTGAAGACGCCGAAGCCCTTGCCTTCGAATTCAGCCAGCACGCTCTCGACACTCCGCCCGGCGAGGGCCGCATAGATGCCGACAAGATTTTCGACTTCGGGGCGGCCTTTGAGTTCCTCAGGCGTCGCGGGAATGACGCCGGTATCGGTGGTCGCCTTCTTGATCTTCTTCGAGATCGCGTCGGCATCGTCCACGAGTGTGATGCGTGAGAGGTCCGAGGGGTCGGACTTTGACATTTTCTTCGTGCCGTCCTTGAGCGACATAATGCGGGCGCCGGGGCCCTTGATCATCGGTTCGGGCAACGGGAAAAATCCGGGTACGGCGTATTCGCGGTTGAACCGGTCGGCGATGTCGCGGCTGAGTTCGAGGTGCTGTTTCTGGTCTTCGCCAACGGGCACGTGGGTCGCCTTGTAGGCGAGGATGTCCGCCGCCTGCAGCACCGGATAGGTGAAGAGGCCAACTGAGGCCCGCTCGGAATCCTTGCCGGCCTTGTCCTTGAACTGGGTCATCCGCTCGACCCAGCCCATGCGGGCGACGCAGTTGAAGATCCAGGCGAGCTCGACATGCGCCAGCACGGAGGACTGCGCGAAGATCACGGACTTTGCCGGGTCCACACCGGCCGCCATGAACGCGGCGGCGATCTGGCGGGTCTGGTCGGTCAGCGCGCCGCGCTCGACCGGCATGGTGATGGCGTGCAGGTCGACGACGCAGAAGATGCAGTCATGGCCTTCGGCCTGCAGGTCGGCGAACTTCTTCAGGGCGCCGAGATAGTTGCCAAGATGAAGGTTTCCCGTCGGCTGGATGCCGGAGAAAACGCGTTTCGGGCCGGTATAGGCGGAAGTCGTGTCGGTCATGGTCCGGGGCGTTTAGCCTGTTTGATCAGCGCCGCAAAGCCTGCCGGATGTCGCTGATCCGGAGGGCGCCGGTGATCAGGGCGGCGAGGCCGTAGATCACCGCGGCGGAGGTTACCGTGGCGGCCGCGGCCAGCGCTTCGGAGCCGCCCACGGCCGTGATGATGGCGGACTGCTGCCAGAGCATCAGCCAGATGCCGGCGGAAAGGACCG
>JBGTKE010000337.1:0-4207 GCA_041744775.1 Hyphomonas sp.
TAAGATGTGGAACCTTTGAGGCGAAGGATTGATCCGCAAGCGCTCGCCTCGTGATCGCTGGTGTTGAGTTTTCACCAAACGGGAGGTCTTCAATTTTTATCTTTCTACGGACTTTTTCTACTATGCTGGCATTCTTTGAAACACCTCCCCCTTTTGCGATAGCCTCTATCAGCAAGTCTCGGCTGCTTAGCGGTTTGCCGTCACGATGCGCGGCGAGCACTATCATTCCAAATCTATGGCGCTTCACTGCTAAGCCACTGTCCGTTTCGACAATAGGGTGTTGTGGCGTAAAACTGGCCGAAACGTTCTCTCTACCCAGCAGGCTCAATGCCGTAGGAAGGCCAACAGTCTGCAGGAACGCGATCAACGACCCGCCATCAAATGCAAGATGCACCTTATTGTAGAATAGCAAAGTTTCGGCGATCAGCCCCAAGTCTACGCCGAAATCAATGGATAAGCCCCGAACAACTGCCTGGTTGAACATGATCCACCCCTTGCAACACATTGCTGGCAATGTAGTTGTTCGGTGCACACTACTTCAATAGATGGTCCATCTTATTTCTAATTGATAGATTGGCATCGAAAACCTGGTTCGCGGGAAGACCGAAATGCGAAAGTCTTCTCATCATCATTGCGGCTTCGCCGAGGGAGAAGACCGGGAGCCAGCGCGAGAAAGTAAGTCTGGGTCCCGGACATTTGCTGCGCAAATTGCGGGATGACGACACTCTGGCGAAAGGGAGTTCAGCCGTTCCGCCGCGCGGGTTTGATGGCGGGATAAATCCCGCCCTACGAAACTTCCCGCCCTGTGATGCCAGAGTGATGCCTCGCGCAGCCCCTCGCGCCACCCTCTCCGCAGATACCTGCGAAGGCAGGTATCCAGTACAAGGAAGAGTCTGGAGCCCTGCCTTCGCAGGGGTCTTCGAGGCAGGTTGGCACCCCGGGACCTCATTCAAAATCGTTGCACACGTTTGGGCGAACGCAACGAAAACTGCCCCTTGCGGAAACAAAATCCGTTGACGCATCAAGCGCCTGAAAGATTTCCCCCGGAAACTTGCGCGCGCGCCCTCCGGGCGGGGTTATACTCAGCTTCACCCCCGCACCCCGTAGGTCGGATAGAGGCCAAAGGCCGAAATCCGCTCGCCCCGAGAGAAGGCAATACGGACTCGATACCAAGTGATAAAAAATGAGACTCAATGAGACTGAATCGACACGGGGGATACAAAGCCTGCAACAGGATGAGGCCGTCTGGCGAGCGCAGGAGAGGACTTGTGGCTACAAAAAACGGGGTTTCGGCAAAATAAAACCCTTCCCCGTCAAACGGTTATGAAATCCGCCCCCAAACCCTGCGCAACACCTCCGCCCACGGATCTATGGAAAACTCACCGATTCAAGACCCTCACCTCCCATCGCTTCGCGGCGGGTCCGTCCTCTCCCGCTGGCGGGGTCGTTTAGTCGAGTTCGGGCCAGCCCCAGGGAGCCTGCGGGGCGGCAACCGGTTTGGATGTATCAAACTCCACCCGCAGGAAACGCTCCGGGCGTCTTAACTCATAGGCAAAGAGGTTCGAGGACGGATCAATCTCGACGGTCCAGACATTGGTCTTCGAGACCGGGATATTCTCCCGGTCGAACAGGTCCTTGGTCGACTGGTCGGCCGGGAATTCCTGCCGCAGCGCATCGGCCGGCGTGGAGGCAAAACCGCCATACTGGGTCAACGCATCTTCGCTGCCGTCTTCGTGCCGGTGGTCATGGCGCAGTTCCCAATCGTTGCCGACCTGCATCAACACCCAGGTGCGCGAGCGGTCGTCGCCCACATGCAGGGGGATCGTGATGAACCGGGGATCGCAGGTGCGCACATGCATGACGATGCGCTGGGCGCGCCAGTCATCGTCCTGCACATCGGTGGTGACGATCCGGCCCTCGAAGGCCTTCCCGCACAGCGGCACGATGGCGGCCTCGAAGGCCGAGGGAATCTCCGCCGCCGGCGCCGTGGCACAGGCAGCCATCAGGAGGGCGAAGGGCGCGAGGGCGGTTCTGAAAAGCATGAAGCCCAGCCTATCAGGCCGGGCTTCAAAAGAAAGGAGAAAGACGATGACCTCAGGCCGGGTTCGGCGAGGGATCGAGGCCGGGGCGCTTGCGCTTGCCGATCACCGGCACTGCGGAGGACGCGCCGGCATCGTCTTCGGACGGGTCCGGACGGCTTGGCGGGGTGCCCTTGATGAGGTTCGCGATCTCTTCACCCGACAGCGTTTCGTATTCGAGCAGGCCGAGCGCGACGGCTTCCCAGTCGGCGCGGTGTTCGGTCATGACGCGGCGGGCGTCGTCCTTGCCCTGCTCGATCAGCTTGCGGACTTCTTCCTCGATCTTGCGCGAGGTCTCTTCCGAGATGTGCGAGGACTGCATCAGCTGCTGACCAAGAAACACATCGCCCTGGTCCGAGCCGTAATCGACCGGGCCGATGATGTCGGAATAACCCCAGCGGGTGATCATCGCACGGGCGAGGCGGGTCGCCTGCTGGATGTCGGAGGCGGCGCCGGCGGTGACATTGTCGAGGCCGAACTTCAGCTCTTCCGCAACGCGGCCGCCCATGATGATGGCGAGGCGCGAGGTCATCTCGACCTTGGACATCGAGAGCTTGTCGTCTTCCGGAAGCTGCATGACCATGCCGAGCGCGCGGCCGCGCGGAATGATCGTCGCCTTGTGGACCGGATCGGCCGAGGGGACTTTCATCGCGACGATCGCGTGGCCGGCTTCGTGCCAGGCGGTGAGCTCCTTTTCCTTCTCGGACATCACCATCGAGCGGCGCTCCGGGCCCATCAGGACCTTGTCTTTCGCGTCCTCGAACTCGGCCATCGCAACGACGCGCTTGCCGCGCCGGGCAGCCAGCAGGGCGGCTTCGTTGACGAGGTTGGCCAGATCGGCGCCGGAGAAGCCGGGCGTGCCGCGGGCGATGGTCTTTGTCTCGACGTCCTTGGCGAGCGGAACGTTGCGCATGTGGACGCGGAGGATTTTCTCGCGGCCGATAATGTCCGGGTTGCCGACGGTGACCTGCCGGTCGAACCGGCCGGGACGCAGCAAGGCGGGATCAAGCACGTCAGGACGGTTCGTGGCCGCGACGATGATGATGCCTTCATTGGCATCGAAGCCGTCCATCTCGACGAGAAGCTGGTTCAGTGTCTGCTCACGCTCATCGTTCCCGCCGCCAAGGCCGGCGCCGCGCGAGCGGCCGACGGCATCGATCTCGTCGATGAAGATGATGCAGGGCGCGGAGCGCTTGGCCTGCTCGAACATGTCACGCACGCGGCTTGCGCCGACGCCGACGAACATCTCGACGAAGTCCGAGCCGGAGATGGTGAAGAAGGGCACGCCCGCCTCCCCCGCAACCGCGCGGGCGAGAAGGGTCTTGCCGGTGCCGGGCGGGCCGACGAGCAGCGCGCCTTTCGGGATCTTGCCGCCGAGGCGCTGGAACTTGGACGGATCCTGAAGGAACTCGACGATTTCCTGCAGTTCTTCCTTGGCCTCGTCGACGCCGGCGACATCGTCAAAGGTGACGCGGCCATGCTTTTCGGTGAGGAGGCGGGCGCGGGATTTGCCGAAACTCATCGCGCCGCGGGTGCCGCCGCCCTGCATCTGGCGCATCATGAAGAAGACAAAGGCGACGATCAGCACGATCGGCAGCAGCGAGAGCAGCACCGACGCAACATTGTTGCGGCCCACATCGGCTTCGACATTGAAGGGCACGCTATTCTCGCGCAGGACCGTCTCGGTCGTCATGTCGAGCTGGCGGATTTCGCTGATCAGCTTCTGGCCATCGGTTGTGGTAACCATCAGCTTGGTGTCGCCGAGCGTCGCGTCGGCCAGCTTGCCCTGTTCGGCCATGGTGTAGATGTCCGAGAGCCGGACGGACTTGGCGCGGGCGACTTCGGGGTTGCCCCCCATCATCACGGCCATTCCGATCACCAGGAGGGCAAGTGCGCCCCAGACGGCAAGATTACGAACGTTCATGGCAGGTCTCACACAAAGGAAACGGTGTTGGCTCTGAAGATAGGCGCCAAGCCCTTCGAAAACGACTCCTTTCCTGCGCTTGCGACGGATTCTTGCGCAGAATTGATAAAAAGGCGCCGGAAAGCGTTAATCCGGCCGGTCAGCGCGTCGGGGCCGGGCGGTTGCGCGCGGGCGCCGGGCTCGGCAGACAGCTTCAGACCGGCGC
>JBGTKE010000338.1:0-1712 GCA_041744775.1 Hyphomonas sp.
CGTCCAGAAGCGCCGCCACTGGCCGGCCCGCATGGTCCAGCGCGGCCAGGTCCTCGCCCACCGGTTCGTGCTGGTGCCCGCGATCACCGCCACAGGGCCGCTGAAGCCGCCTTTCCTCCTCAAATTTTTCAACTGGCTGCCCGTCCTGCGCCAGTTGCCTGCCCGCGCCATCGGACTTGGCCTGCGCCCCGAGCATTGGCCGGCCGGCAAATGAAATCCTTGCGGGCTGCGCCAACCCCCGCCAAAACCCTCCCATGTCCGACATCGCCCCCAGCAACGATCACGCCCAGTCGGTCTCCGAACTCGCCGCCAGTCTGAAGAGGACGATCGAGACGAACTATGACCATGTGGTCGTGCGCGGCGAGCTGGGCCGGGTGACCCTCGCCAAGTCCGGCCACATGTATGCCGACTTAAAAGACGATCGCGCCGTGCTCAACACCATCATGTGGCGCGGCCAGGTCGAGCGCCTGCCCTTCCGGCCGGAGGAAGGCCTCGAAGTCATCGCGACGGGCCGCCTCTCGACCTATGAAGGCCGCTCCGCCTATCAGCTGATCGCCAGCTCCATGCGCCCGGCCGGCGCCGGGGCGTTGATGCAGCTGCTCGAGGAGCGCAAGAAGAAGCTCGCCGCCGAAGGCCTGTTTGATGCCGGGCACAAGAAGCCGATCCCCTACATGCCGCGGGTGATCGGCGTGGTGACCAGCCCCACCGGCGCCGTTATCCGGGACATCCTCCACCGGATCCGCGAGCGTTTCCCCGTGCGCATCATCGTCTGGCCCGCCCTTGTGCAGGGCGAGCAGGCGGCCGCGCAGGTCACCGCCGGCATTCGCGGCTTCAATGCGATGACCGGCGGCGACCGGCCGGACGTGCTGATTGTCGCGCGCGGCGGCGGCTCGATCGAGGACCTCTGGCCGTTCAACGAAGAGATCGTGGTGCGCGCCGCCTTCGAAAGCGAGATCCCGCTGATCTCCGCCGTCGGACACGAGACCGACACGACCCTGATCGATTACGTCTCGGACCGCCGCGCGCCGACACCCACCGGAGCGGCCGAGATGGCCGTCCCGGTACGGACGGAACTCCTGCTCTCCACCGGCGAGAGCGGGGCGCGCCTGAAACGCGCCCTGACGCGGGCCCTCTCGCGTAGCCGCGACAAGCTCGCCGCCGCACGCCTGCCACGCCCCGAAATGCTGCTGCAGCCCGCGCGCCAGCGCCTTGACTTTGCAAGCGCCAACCTGCCCAAGGCCGCTCTCGCGCTGACCCAGAAAGCGCGGGTGAAACTCTCTCGCCTTCAACTCTCGCCCGCCCTGTTGAAATCCGAAATCCGGGTCAGCCGCCAGCGCCTGCGCGATATCGCCGTGCGCGCCCGCCCCGCCCTGATGCGCCTGCTCGAGAAGCGCGCCTCGGCCCTCAACGCGGAAGCCAAGATGCTGGAAACCCTTTCGTACCAGGCCACGCTCAAGCGCGGCTATACCATCGTGCGCGGCACCGATGGCCGCCTCATCCGCTCTGCCGCAATTGCAGCGGGTACGGATGAATTCGAGATCAGCTTTGCGGACGGCGATGTCGCCGCCGCACCTGTCGGCGCCGAGCCGCCGAAGCCCAAGGCCCCGCCGCGCAAGCCCGGCCAGCAGGGCAGCCTGTTCTAGCCGATGCATCCCGCGCCGCTCTTCCGTGAGGCCGATCCGGACACGCTGATCGCCCGCATCCGCGCCCAC
>JBGTKE010000339.1:0-3201 GCA_041744775.1 Hyphomonas sp.
ACTTCCTCGATGATGTCCTCGAACTTGATCTCCGCGCCGAGTTCCTTTTCCTTCAGCAGGAGGCGTTCGACGGCGGGGTTCGTCAGCACACGCTCGGTATTGCGCAGCGGGCGCATGACGAGGCGGGTGTCGAGTTCCGAGGCGGCGACGAGCGCTTGTTTGACGTTCTCGTGAACAGGCGCCTCTTTCGTGGCGATGAAGCGCGTGCCCATGTTCATGCCCTCGGCGCCGAGCGCCATGGCCGCGACGAGCGAGCGGCCATCCGCCATGCCGCCGGAGGCAATGAAGGGGATGTCGAGTTCGTCCATCGCGCGCGGCAGCAGGATGAAGTTCGGCACGTCGTCCTCACCCGGGTGGCCTCCGCATTCGAAGCCGTCGACCGAGACGGCGTCACAGCCGATCTTCTGGGCCTTCAGGGCGTGGCGCACGGCGGTGCATTTGTGGACGACCTTGATGCCGTTTTCCTTCAGCACAGGGAGCACCTGGACCGGATTGTTGCCGGCCGTCTCGACGACCTTCACGCCGCCTTCGATGATCGCCTTGATATAGCCCGGGTAGTCCGGTTGGTTGACGGACGGCAGGAAGGTCAGGTTAACGCCGATCGGCTTGTCCGTCATGTCGCGGCAGCGGGCGATCTCGTTGGCGAGGTCCTTCGGCGTGCGCTGGGTCAGCGCAGTGATGATGCCGAGACCGCCGGCATTGGACACGGCGGCGGCCATTTCGGCAAAGCCGACAAAGTGCATGCCGCCCTGTACGATCGGGTGCTGGATGCCGAGCATTTCGGTGATGCGGGTTTTCATTGCGTGGATCTCCCTCGAGTTTCTGAATCTGGGCCAACCTTGAACAAGCCGGGCGTGCGCCGCAAGCGTGTCATCGGGTCAATTGTTCCGCCGGCCGCATTGCGGGCGCGCGGATTGATCGGTAACTCTGGCAGGATGCCGCCGGGGAGGGCCTGCATGATCCTGTTCGTTCACGGTGTCCCGGACACCGGACTCCTTTGGACCCCGCTCATCCGCGCGCTCGGGCTGCAGCCGGAATCCTACCGCGCCGTCTCACTGCCCGGTTTCGGCAATCCTGTCCCCGCAGGCTTCACCTGCACCAAAGACGCCTATGCGGACTGGCTGGTCGCGCAGATGGAAGCCGCCGGTGAGCCGGTACACATCGCCGGCCATGACTGGGGCGCATTGTTGGTGCTGCGGGCCGCCTCGATGCGGCCGGACCTGGTTTCAAGCTGGTGCGTGACCAACGCGGTGATCGACCGGGAATACACCGGTCACCGCACGGCGCGCATGTGGGCGACGCCGCTGCTCGGCGAACTGGTGATGCTCGGCATGCGGAACAAGGCGCGGCTCGAGTCCGCCCTCGTCGAAGGCGGCATGCCGGCCAGCCTCGCGCGCGAAGAGGTGCCGCATATCGACAAGACGATGCGCCAGTCGATCCTCAAGCTCTACCGCTCCGCGCTGGGCCTCAACTTCCGCGGCGCCTGGGTCGATGATCTCGCGAACCTGCCGAAACGCGGCCAGCTGTTCTGGGGCGAGACAGACCCGTTCGTGGACCTCTCGGTGGCCGAGCGTTTCTCCTCGATGTGGGGCACGCCGCTGCACGTGGCGCGCGGGGCCGGCCACTGGGCCTGCCACGAACGCGCGGAGGAGTTTGCGGGATTACTGGCAGCCCACTGGTCGCGTTAAGCCGCTTCCTGCTGCGGCGTACCGATCTCGCGTTTCACAAGCTCCGAGAGCTGACGAACCGAGAACGGTTTCGGCAGGAACGAGACGGCGCGATCGTCGAGCTGCTTGGCGAGTTCCTGTTCGGCATAGCCCGAGATGAAGATGACGCGCGCGTCGCCAAGCTTCTCGCGGGCCTGCCGGATCAGCGTCGGTCCGTTCATGCCCGGCATCACGACGTCCGAGATCACGAGATCGAAATGGCCCGGCTTGGCGTTGATGATCTCGAGCGCCTCTTCCCCGTCCTCGGCCTCTTCCACTTCGTAGCCGCGAGAGCGCAGCACGGTAACCGCGATATCGCGCACGCCGGCTTCGTCCTCGATCACGAGGATGCGCCCGCGGCCCGACAGGTCGACCGGGCGCTGACTGGCGCGCGGCTGGAGCGCCGGATCGGCGGCTTGCGGAATCTCAGCCGCCGACAGCGCCGGCAGATAGATATGGAAGGTCGTGCCTTTGCCCATCACCGACACCGGCTCGATATAGCCGCCGGATTGCTTGATGATGCCGAACACGGTCGCGAGGCCAAGGCCCGTGCCGTTGCCCCTGTCCTTGGTGGTGAAGAAGGGCTGGAAGATCTTTTCCTTCAGTTCCTTCGGAATGCCGCCGCCTGTGTCCTCGACTTCGATCAGCAGATATTCGCCGTCCTCGACATACTCGAAGCCCTTGGTCTGCGCGTCGCGGCCCGTCGTGCGGCTGGTGCGGATCGTCAGCCTGCCGCCATCGCGGTAGGACAGCATCGCGTCGCGCGCATTGGTGACGAGATTGAGAATCGCCGTTTCGAGCTGGCCCTGATCAGCGCGGATCCATGGCACATCGCGGCCATGATTGACGGTGAAGGTCACGCGTTCGTCGACCGCACCGCGCAACAGGTGCGAGAAGTCGGTGAGGAAGTCGGTCGTATTGATCACTTCGCGCTTGAACGTCTGCTCGCGCGCATAGGCGAGCAGGCCGCGCACCAGGTCGGCGGAGCGCACGGTCGCCTCGTTGATTGCCTTGAGATGATCATAGGACGGATCACCGATCGGGTGGCGATTGATGAGCATCTCGTACTTGCCCATCGTGATCTGCAGCATGTTGTTGATCTCGTGCGCGATACGCCCGGCTATATTGCCGATCGCCTGCATCTTCTCGCCGTGCGCGAGGCGCTGCTCGAGCAGGCGGTGCTCCGAGATGTCGACCACATAGGCGACCGAAGGCCGACCGGCGGCGTTGAGCGTCACGAAGACATTGGCGTGCTTGACCTTGTCGGCGCTGACGGCGCCCGCGAGTTTCAGCGCGACTGGCTTGTCGACGGCCTGAACCAGTGCGTCGGCGGCGGCAGTCGCGCCGTCCTCGTCAAAATCGAACAGGTCGGAGAAGCGCGAGCCGGGTGTCGCGCGCCCGCCGCTCAGTTCCATCAGGGCGCGGTTGGCGTCCATGATGATCGCCCCGTCCACCCGGTCACCGTCGAGGCGCACGGCGCCGAACGGCGCATCGT
>JBGTKE010000340.1:0-4472 GCA_041744775.1 Hyphomonas sp.
GCCGGGCCCGGCGCCCGTGCTGAGTGTCGATATCGACCGGCCCGCATCGGCCTCGCCCGTGCAGGCGCCGGACAGGCAAGACGGCGAGTTGGTGCGGGATCCCCTTATTCCGGCGGCCGAGATCGTCCAGGCCGAGACCGCGCCGGCCGGCGTGAGAGAGCGCCCCGCGCGCGCCGAGGGCACCGAGGTCCACTTCATCGTTCGTCTCAGGGGCGCGCCGGAAGTCGACGAGATCACCCGCAACTTCAAACGCGATCCCGCCGCCGCGCAGACCGCCTGGAACGACCTCGTGATCCGCCTGCCTGGCCTCGCCGACTTCTCGCTGGTGGGCGCCAGCTTTTCGGGCGAGATAAAGATCGCTTACCAGATGCCCCCCGGTGCGCCTGCGACGCCGGAAGACATTCGCAGGGTTCAGGACCGCCTTCTCAAGGTCGAAGGCGTCTCCTATGCGGACCCTGACTATGTAGCCCATCCCGGCAAGGATTAGATTTCATGAAACGTTCGTTCCTGCTCTCCGGCCTGCTTGGCGCCACGTTCGCGCTGACTGCCTGCGACCAAGTGCTCCCGCGTCCTTCGGATACGTCTCAAACGGGGGCCGATGAGCCTGCAGACGCAGGCGACGCGTCGCAAGACGGCGCCGATCTTCCGGTGCGCGCCGAATCGACCGCCTTCGGCTCCGCGATCGACTGGGAAGCCGCGCGCCGCGACCTGACGGCGCGTCCGCTGGAGGCGCGCGAAGACAGCTTCCAGATCCAGTCCGGCAGCGATGCCCCGCCCGTTCCGGTCTTCCTGCCTTCGGGTCCGGTGGCCGCTCAGAGCGGCGATGTCGCGGTTCGCTTCCAGCCGACCAGTGATGGCTACTATGCCTTCTTCCCGACCGAGCCCTACGACATCATCGTCAACGGCACGAATGTGGTGATCACCGAGCCCGGCGCGACCTCTGCGCCGGTGCGCACCGACGCGTTCGTGTTCCAGCCGACGACCAATGGCGCACAAGTTGCCTTCTCGCGGTACGGCGCCGACTATCTCGTTGAGTTCGAATGCAAGGACCTGGTGAACAGCCTGCCCGCCTGCATAACAGAAGAGGAGGCGGTCGCGTTCGCACGCGACCTCGCGATTTCAGGAACCCGTTGATGCGACACGTACTGGCTGCAGCGGCCGCCGCGCTGCTTCTGACCTCGCTGGCTGCCTGCGACTTCGTGCGCTTTCCCGGTGATGGCGGGCCGGAGCCCACCGTTCCCGAAGCGCCGCCCGAGACACCGCCCGGCGCGCCCGGTCCGCCGCCGCCGGATGTCGACGATTCCGAGTTCGAAACGCCGATCGAGACTCCGGAGGCCGAGACGCCGGCCGAGCCGGGCCTCGAAACACCCTTCGATGACACAACGCCCGAGCCAGACCCGGTTGACGCGCCGGAGGATACCACGCCGCCGCTGGTCGACGTTCCCGTAGACGAGACGCCGGTGGAGCCAGAACCGCCCGTGGTCGTGCCCGAGCCCGAGCCCGTGGCGCCGGTGTTCAGCTATTTCCAGCCGGGCGCGCTGCTGCCGGGGTCGGGCGGCGGATTTCCGGACCAGGTGGTGCATGCCCCGAACATGCTGTTCCCGATCAAGTCGGCTCCCGCAGTCCTGCAATCCCAGGTCTTCACCTTTGGCGGCGGCATCGCGGGCGGAGACCAGTGCGACGCGCGCAATTATGAAGCGCCCTGGCGCGACAATTTCTGCGAATCCCGCTCGGCCAACCGCACGACGCCGTTCTGCCCGGTGGCCAAGATCCACCAGGGACAGGATGTCCGGGTCGGCACTGCGGCGGATTGCCGGACGCTGCGCAGCCAGAGCGCTGCCCAGCGCGGTCTGCATGAAGTGATCGCGGTCGAGGACGGCATCATCACCTCGATCGGGACGTATACGGTCAAACTCCGGGCCGAAGGCTCGATCTACAATTACATGCACCTCAACATGAACCGGCTCGCGGTGACGGCCGGCCAGAACGTCAAGGCGGGCGACCTGCTCGGCTATGTGTCGAACGATTTCGGCGGCACGCCGACGACCATCCACCTGCACTTCGAGATCATGCAGAACACCGCCAGCAATGGCTGGGTGCATGTGCCGCCCTATCTCTCGCTCGTGGCTTCCTATGAGCGCCGCGAGAACGGGCCTGGCCTGCAGCTCGAGCCGGAGATCGGCGTCGCCTCGGCCGATGTGTTCGTGATCCCCGAAGGATACGAGATCATCGAGTAGGCGGGCGGCGCCCGGCGGCTCAGCCGGAGATCGCCTGTTCGTCGCGCTCGCCGGTGCGGATGCGCAGGATGCTTTCGAGGTCGTGCACGAAGATCTTGCCGTCGCCGATCGTGCCGGTATTGGCGGCGGCGGTGATCGCCTCGATCATCCGCTCGACGTCATCGTCGGCGCAGGCAAGTTCGACTTTTACCTTCGGCAACAGGCGCACTTCGTATTCGGCGCCCCGGTAGACTTCCGTCTTGCCCTGCTGGCGGCCATAGCCGCGCACTTCGGTCACCGTCAGGCCAGTGGCGCCGGCTTCGGAGATCGCCTCGATCACGGCATCGAGGCGGCTCGGCTTGAACACGGCAGTGATCAGTTTCATGGCGGAGTCCCTCGCGCGGCGCATATGCTGCACGTGCGAAAATAATGTTACATTTCCGCGCGTCAATGCTCTTCGCGCCGCGCCGCCCTGGCCGGCCGGGCAATCTGCATGCGCTCGGTGACGGGGGCGACGGCGCCGCCGTTCGGCGGCGCGTACAGCCGTTTGACGGCTTCGATGAGCACGACGCCGCCCAGTCCCGGCGTGAACATGCGCCCGATCGTCTCCCAGCCTTCGGCTGCCGAGGTGACCAGACCGTGGGCGAGCGGCGGCATGTAGAGCGCGCTGGAGGAGGCGGTGACCTGGAAGAGACCGCCGGAGAGAAGGTTCGAGAGCTGGCTGCGTGTCCAGGGCCGGCCTTGCCCGAACGGGGTCTGCGTGGCGCGCGACCAGAGGCCGGCGCGGTTGGCGGCGGCGAGTACGATGCGGCCCTCCGGGGCGGTGATCCGCCATATCTCGCGCAGATAGGCGCGCGGGTCGCCGGTTTCCTCGAGGCCGTGCAGCACGATCACGCGGTCGAACAGGCCGTCCGGGAAGGGCAGGCGGGGATCGCCGACCGCGACAGAGGCATTGCCGCGCTCGGAGGCCGACCAGCTGACCGGGCCGTGCTCGAAGGGGATGGCGGCGATCATCCGGCTCGGTGCGTTGCCGAAGGCTTCGAGCACGGGGATGGCGTAGCCGAGGCCGAGCATCGATAATCCGCGCGCATCGCCCCAGAGATCCGTCAGCTTGCCGGCCAGCACACGCGCGGCGGCGCGGCCGAGGGCCGAGGCGTAGAAGCGTTCAAGGGTGACGGCGTCCTGACGCATGCGCTACAGTCGTATTCCGGCTGGCAACTTGGGAAACGCGCACATGGACATCTTCCTCGACATACACCAGTTTCCCTGTCTGAACGACAATTACGGATATCTGGTTCACGAGCCGGAGTCCGGCGAGACGGCGGCGATTGATACGCCGGACGCCGAGCGCTATCTGGCCGAAGCGGAGCTGCGCGGCTGGGCGATCACGCAGATCTGGAACACGCATTGGCATCCCGACCATGCGGGCGGCAACCTGCGGATCCAGGAAGCGACCGGCTGCCGCATCATCGGCCCCGCCGGGGAGGCGGCCAAGATTCCGGGCCTCGACCAGGCGGTGAAAGGCGGCGACGTGGTGATGCTGGGCGCGGCTAAGGCCGCGGTGATCGATGTGCCGGGCCATACGCTGGGCCATATCGCGTTTCATTTCGCGGATCAGTCGGCAGCGTTTGTCGGCGACGCGGTGTTTGCTCTCGGCTGCGGGCGCGTTTTCGAAGGCACGATGGAGATGATGTGGCAGAGCCTGAAGCGCGTGAAGGCGCTGCCGCCGAAGACGCAGCTCTACTGCGCGCATGAATATACTGCCTCGAACGCGCGCTTTGCGGTGACCATCGAGCCGGAGAACAAGGCGCTGCGCGAGTATGTCGCCTGGATCGAGAAGCGGCGCGCGGACAACTTGCCGACCGTGCCGGCCCTGCTGGAGCGGGAACTGGCGACCAATCCCTTCCTGCGCGCCGACCTGCCGGCGATGCAGCTGGCAATGGGCCATGCCGGCGACGCGGCGGCGACGTTCGGAGAAATCCGCGGGCGGAAGGACCGGTTCTGACGGCGCGGGGGCGGTGATCCCGGCGCGAACGGGATCATCTGCCTGCTGAACATGGCGGCGCCGGATTGGCGGTCTGAGATTTCAGACAGGTGCCACTTAATTGTTTGCACACCCTCACCGCAGGTCCCAGCGAAGGCTGGGACCCAGCGCAAGAAGATGCATTCTCGTTGTCTGGACCCCTGCCTTCGCAGGGGTCTGCGGAGTGTTGTGCAGCCAAGTGAGCACAACTCCGCCTGCTTCGAAGACGCAGC
>JBGTKE010000341.1:0-2391 GCA_041744775.1 Hyphomonas sp.
AGGCGGTTGCCGACGCAGCGGTGGATGCCGAAGCCGAAGGAAAGGTGCTGGCGGGCATTCTTGCGCTCGATGATGAAGTCTTCCGGGCTGTCCCAGAAAGTGGTGTCGCGGTTGCCCGAGATGTACCACATGGCGATCTGCTCGCCTTTCTTGATCGTCTTGCCACGGATCTCCACGTCTTCCAGCGCCGTGCGGCGCATGAAGGAAAGCGGCGTCTGCCAGCGGATGGTTTCCGACACCATGTTGGGGATCAGCTCCGGATCGGCTTTCAGCTTGGCATACTGGTCCGGATACTTGTTGAGCGCATAGACCGAGGCCGACATGGTGTTGCGGCTGGTGTCATTGCCGCCGACGATCAGCAGGATGACGTTGCCGAGCAGTTCCATCGGCGTCATGTTCTTGGTCTTCTCGCCGTGCGCGAGCAGGCTGATCAGGTCGCCGGTCTCAGGCTCTGCGCCGCGCTGCTGGAAGATGCCCATGAACGTGGTCAGGCACTGCATCATTTCCTGTTTCCACTGGACTTCGCCGCCCGGGCAGATGTCGGGATTGTGCATGTTGGTAGCGATGTCGGACCAGCGGGTCAGTTCGCGGCGGCGCTCCTGCGGATAGCCGAACAGGGTCGCGAGCATCATGCCGGTAAGTTCGATCGAGACGCGGTCGACCCAGTCGAACGGCTCGCCAATCGGCAGGCCGTCGAGCACGGCCTGCGTGCGCGAGCGGATCAGCGGCTCGTATTCCTTCAGCATGTTCGGCGCGACCGCCGGCTGCACGGTCTTGCGCTGCTCGGAATGGCGCGGCTCGTCCATGGCGATGAACATCGGCATCTCGAAGTCTTCGAGCGGTGGGCCAAGGGTGATGCCGCCATGTTCCCAACTGGAGGAGAAGCGCTTGTGGTCGGTGTCGACCGCCATGATGTCTTCGTAGAGCGTGACCGACCAGTAGGGGCCGACGAAGCTGTCCGGCGTGAAGTGGACCGGGTCTTCCTTGCGCAGGCGCTCCAGACGATCCCAGAACTTTCCCTGGCGCCACATTTCCGGATCGACGACGTCGAGGGTCTCGAGGTCCAGTTCCGAGGCGGGCTTCACCTCGCCAAAGGTCTCGGTGTAGCCCGGGTGCATCGGCTCGCGGGGGGTGACTTTCGGGCGCTCGAGGGCGGGATGGTTCTCGAAGGAGAACGTGTCGGCAGCCATGGAAAATCCTCCGGAGTGTGGCCCGTCTTCGGGGCGATTGAACATTCTTGAGATTATTTAGCACATCTTGTTTCAGAAATCCATGACGCATGCGTCATTTTTGCGAGTATGCGTGCGTCAGGCGGGCAGGCGCTCGGCCCGGGCGGCCTGCAGGGCGCTGCGCAGGGCCTTCGCGAAGCTCTTGCGCTCGTCCATCGTCAGGAAGCGGCCGATCACCCAGGCGGTGCGGCCATGTTCGATTCGCAGCCAGCTGGCGGAGGTCAGCGGCTCGTCGAGTTCGACCCGGGCGAAGGCGGTCGGCACTTCGGCTTCCTTGTGGCCGCCTTTGGCGTCCGTGTGCACCATCCGGATGCGGCGGGCGGTGACGGTGACGTGCGTCTGCTCGCGCTGCTTGCGGAACGACAAACGGAAGGCGAGCCAGATCGCCAGCATGTCGAGCCCGAAAAAGCCGAGGATCGGCGCGGCGCCCATCGACCAGAACATCAGGCCCGTAAGAAAGAACACCATCGCCACGATCGCCATGCCGATGGCAAACCCGCGCTCGCTGAGGGAGCGATTGGGGGTCAGGACGGCGTCGAGGTAGAGGGTTTCGGCCGGTTCCAAGTCTGTTCCTTCAAGGTCCGCTCACCCCGTCGAAAGACGGGGTCCAGCCTGCGCTGTCCGGACTGGGTACCGGCTTTCGCCGGTATGAGCGGAAAAACAGAGGCTCGTGTTTGGGGAAAAGTTAGCACGCCCTTGCGCCGGAAAAAGGGCGCTTTATGCCATCACCGATGGCCAAGGCGACGCACCCCAAATCGAAATTCACCCGCGCGAAGGCAGCCGAGCTGTTCGCCGCGCTCGCCGCCGACCGGCCGGACCCGCGCACGGAGCTCGACTTCGTCAACCCCTTCACGCTGGTCGTCGCCGTCGCCCTCTCGGCGCAGGCGACCGACGTGGGCGTCAACAAGGCGACGAAGAAACTGTTCGCGGTCGCCGACACGCCGGAGAAGATGCTGGCGCTGGGAGAGGAGGGGGTGGCGGCCTACATCAAGACCATCGGCCTCTGGCGGGGCAAGGCGAAGAATGTCATCGCGCTCAGCCGCAGGATCCTCGACGAGTTCGGCGGCGAGGTGCCGCGCACCCGCGATGAACTCGTGACGCTTCCCGGCGTCGGCCGCAAGACGGCGAACGTGGTGATGAACGAAGCCTTCGGCGAGCCGAC
>JBGTKE010000342.1:0-5696 GCA_041744775.1 Hyphomonas sp.
CGCCGTCAAGCTGACGGGACGCGATGGCGCGCACGGCCACGGCGAGGCCCTGGCTGCCGGCATTGCCGCCGAGCGCCGCCACCACCGGCATCAGGATGGCGAGAGCCACCACCTCCTCGATCGCGCCCTCGAACATCGCGATGATCGCCGAGGCGATGAAGGCCGTGAACAGATTGATTGCGAGCCAGGGGAGGCGCGCCTTGACGGTTTCGAACACCGTGTCGGATGCGTCCGCTGACGACACGTTCGAGAGGGCCAGCAGGTCTTCGGAATGTTCCGAGTGCATGACGTCGACCATGTCATCGACGGTGATCATGCCGACGAGGCGGCCGGCCATATCGGTCACCGGGGCGGACGCGAGCGAGTATTTCTGGAACTGGAAGGCGACGTCTTCCTGATCTGAAGACGTGTCGAGCGTCATCGTGGGCTCGTTCATGATGTCTTCGAGCGGTGTGTCGCGGGGCTGGCGCAGCAGGCTCGCCAGCGGGACGATGCCCAGCAGGCGGTGCGCCGGATCGATCACGTAGATCTCGTGGAAGACTTCTGGCAGTTCGGTTCCCCGCGCGCGGGCATGGTCGATGGTCTGGCCGACGGTCCAGAATTCCGGCACCGCCACGAATTCCGTCTGCATCAGGCGGCCGGCGGTTTCCTCTTCATAGCCGAGGCTGCGTTCGAGCTCGGCCCGATCGACGGGTGCGAGGTCTTCGAGGATCCGCTCGCGGCGGTCTTCCTCGAGATCCTCAAGGATCGTGGTCGCATCATCGGAATCGAGTTCGTCGAGGGCCTGCGCGACCGCCTGGTCGGGCAGCATGTCGACGGCGTCTTCGCGGTAGGAATCGCGCAGTTCGATCAGGATTTCGGGCGGGAGTTCGCCCCCGAGAAGCTCCACCGCCTCTTCGAACGTGTCGTAGGACAGGGCCTCCAGCGCATCAGCCGCGTCGGCCGGGTGCAGCCGCTTCAGCGTGCGCGCCAGCCAGCGGATGTCGCGCTCGTCGACGGCGTCGGCGAGGTCTTTCAGAAAGACCGCATCGATCTTTCCCTGCTCGGCAGGCGTGAGGGCGCTGGTATCGGTCATCGGGGCCTCTCATGCCGGGGTTGCAGGGCTGCGGCAAGAGAGGGCTGATGCGGTCCGGTGTCAGCTGTAGCGGAACTCCGGCGCGTCGAGGTCGATCACAGGCAGCTCGTCCTTTTCCTTCCAGTAGTTCTGGGAGTGGGCCCATTCGGGGTTTGCCCCGCGTTTCGGCATCTGGTCCATGGAGCGAGCGAGGTATCCGGGATTGAAATTGTCCTCATCAATCCATGGCAGGATTTCCATGTTGTGGTCCTGAGGACGAAGGGTGACGTCGACCTGCTTTGTGCCCTTGGCGTCCATGTGCTTCAGCAGGCGGGTGACAAAATCCCCCATGATGTCGACCCGCAGCGTCCAGCTGGCGCGGAAGTAACCGAACACCCAGACGAGGTTCGGCACGCCCGTGAACATCATGCCGCGATAGGTGATTGTGTCGGACCAGTTGACGGGCTTGCCGTCGACTTCGAACGGTATGCCGCCGAGGACGGACAGGTTGAACCCCGTGGCGGTGACGATCACGTCGGCTTCCAGCTCGCGGCCCGATTTGAGCAGGATGCCCTTTTCGGTGAACCGGTCGATATGGTCCGTGACGACACTCGCGTGCCCGGCCTTGATGCCTTCGAAAAGGTCTGCATCCGGAACAAAGGCGACCCGCTGTTGCCACGGCCGGTAACTCGGCGTGAAGTGGGTCATGTCATAGCCTTCGGGCAGGCAGGCCTTGACGCCTTCCAGCAGTTCTCCGCGCAGGACTTCTGCATCCTCGAAGGAGCGGCGCGTGAACTCGGCCTGTTCGAAGAGATACTTGCGGCGGACGATTTCGTGGATCCAGTTTTCGTCTACGCCCAGCATGCGCAGTTCGTCAGCGAGGACGTTTTCGTTGCGCGCCGCAATGAAATAGGTCGGCGAGCGCTGCAGGATCGTGACATGTTCGCACTTGCCCGCAATCGCGGGCACGATCGTCGCAGCTGTGGCACCTGAGCCGATGCAGATGACTTTCTTGCCGGTGAGGTCGAGATCCTCCGGCCAGGTCTGCGGGTGAACGATCTGCCCGCAGAATGTCTCCATGCCGGGCCATTCCGGCGTGTAGCCTTCCGCATGCTTGTAATAGCCCTGGCACATCCAGAGGAACTTGGCGGTGAAGGTGAGGACGTCGCCGGTATCGAGCCGCTCGGCTTTGACCGTCCAGCGCTTTTTCGTGCTCGACCAGCGCGCCGAGGTGATCTTGTGACGGTAGCGGATATGCGGGGCGAGGTCGTTCTCCGCGATCACCTCGTCCATGTATTTCAGGATCTCGTCCCGGCTGGCGATCGGCGGGCCGACCCAGGGTTTGTAGCGATAGCCGAAGGTGTAGAGATCAGAGTCCGAGCGGATGCCCGGATACTTGTGCATGTGCCAGGTGCCGCCAAACGTCTCGTAGGCTTCGAGAATGACGAACTTCTTCTTCGGGCACTCGGTCTTCATGTGGTAGCCGGCGCCAACACCCGAGATACCCGCGCCGACGATCAGGACATCGAAATGCTCCGTCTTCGCCCTGGTCTTTGTCGCCTGAAGCGTTGCGGTATCGGCCATGATATTCCTCCCACTCGCCGCGTGTAACCGCGAGCCAAACGTCTGATGCGTGCAAGTGTCGCCCGGGAGGACGGCGCCTCAATACGTATTCGACCGGACCTGCCGCCAAGGCAAGCAAGGGAAAACGCAAAGCCGGGCGGTTCAGGAATTCAGGAGATCGGGCGCGGCAGCCAGGTGTTCGTCTAGGGCTGCGCCGGCGTTGGCGCGCCGGCTGCTTGCGCGATATTCGGACTGCGCACCATGCGCGAAGCCTCGGGCCCAGGCTTCTTCATATTCGGCCAGCAGAATCTGCGCCGGGCCCGAAACCAGCCTCCGGAGCTGGGCGAGCATCAGGGCGCGCGTGGCATTGAACTGCAGGGAGGCCAGCCGGGAGAGCCCCCGGTGCCGCTGGCGCCGGCGTCCGACTCCGTAGCCATGCCGGAAAGCGCGCTGGATGATGTTGATCGTGTCGAGCTGCGCGGCGCGGATGATGTGTCGGACGCAGGCCCGCTCTGCAAACCAGGCGCGGCGACCCACCCCGTCCAGCCGCTCCATCAGTTCGGTCTCGGACCCCATCGGGTAGCCCATCTGGCCATTCGGCCCGAACTCGGGGTCGAACCTGAAACCGTCTTTGAAGACGCGGCCCCGGACCGCCATGTTCGGGCCCCAGGCGGCTTCGCACCGGATTGGGCCTTCCGGTATCGCGGTGATCGAGAACAGAACGCCGAAATGGCGCTGCACGGCGTGCAGGTTTCCGGGGCCGCGGGACGGCCAGTGCGGCAGGATCCGGCCACCGAAGACATCGCAGTCCGGATGGGCCCGGCCGGCGGCCTCGAGTTCTTCCAGCCATTCCGGACACGGAAGGATGTCGTCATCCGTAAGCACGACGAGTTCGTCGGGATCCAGCGTGTCGCTGACCGACGCCAGCACCAGGTTGAGGCAGTGATTCTTGCCGCGCACCGGTTGGTTGTAGATGACCAGTGGCAACTTTTCAGCGTAGGCGGCTAGCAGCTTGATCGTTCCGTCTTCGCTGCCATTGTCGACAACGTGGAATTTCGTGCCGGCAGGCAACCGCACGCTGAGCATCGCTTCGAGCATGCTGTGCAGGCGGGTTTCGCCATTCAGGGTCGACAGGATGACAATCATGCGCTGGCCTTTTCTTTGGAATGTCCCGAGAGCCGGCCAGGCAGCCTCGCCCATACGGGGCGCTCGTAGAGGTCGCGGAGAGGCGTGTTCCTCACGAGCCTATGGAATATAAGGGGAAGAAGAATACATGCGGTTAATGTGGCCAGGCTCGCGACGCCGGCGAAGTGCGCTGGAACCCCTCCGGCAGCGATGATTTTCAGCATGATCGCCAGCGGAACCGGGAAGGTCAGATAGATGACAATCGAGTTCTTTCCGCAATAGCGCAGCACCCTCGCCCAATCGAAGCGAACCAACAGCGCCGCCACCGTGCAGACCGCCGCAGCGCCCAGCATGCCGAGAAGAAGGCTTGTTCCGAACTGTATGTGCAGGTCGCGCGAGACACCGAACTGGTTGACGACGGCCCACGTCGCAAGCCCCCCGAGAGCCAGCGGCACAGAGGCTGCGGCGCGCGCCGCAAAGGCAAACACAAGCGAGGCAAACGCATAGCCTGAAAAGAAGTAGACATAGCGGTTTGCAAAACGGTCCGCGACGGACCAGCCGGTATCGATCCAGCCCAGCTGAAAGGCACACTGAAGGGCGACCGCGACGGCGAAGACCAGCCAGACCGGCACTTTCCGGACAAGCCGCGTGACGACATAGAAGATCAGCAGCATGTGGACGAACCACAGCGTGCCCGAGGGCTCGATGAAGCCGGCAAGCCACAACAAGATGAATTCGACAGGCGACGCTGCGAGGACCGGCAGTTCGAAGAGGGTCAACTGGATCGTATGCCAGAGCACATAAAAATAGAGGAAGTGAACGACCTTGCGATCGACATAGTCCGCCAGCGGACCATGCAGCGAGCGACTGAGGAACAGACCCGAGATGAGGAAAAAATCCGGCATGCGGAAAGGCTGCGCGAAGTCGATCACCGGCGAGAGAAAGCCTTCTGCGCCGAGCTGTCCTTCAACCCGCTGCACCGCGTGCATCATCACCACAAGGATTATGCAGATACCCTTGGCATAATCGACCCAACCGATACGTGACGTGGTCAATGCACAGGCTCCTTCTTGAGCAGCCCGCGCCATGCGCCGTTGGCGAGGCTTGCCCGCACCCAGGGATCCGCCAGCCAGAGGGCGGCAGCGTAGAGAAGGCAGCCCGTCAGAATCAGGATCCCGAGGGCAATAACTGCCGGAAATGCCGCCGACACAGGTCCGGACAGGGCGTAGACCACCCCCGCCATCGCGAGGCTCGCCGCCAGGGGCGGAACCAGTATGGCCATCTGCCGGCGCACGGCGAACCCGGTCGTCGCCTTGACGAACCAGGCCGCCAGCGGCCAGGTCAACCAGCCGCGCAGCAGCGAGGCAAATGCAATCGCTGCGACCCCGAGCGGCGCAAGCACTGCAAGCAGGAGAAGGTGCGCGCCAAAGCTGGTGGCCAGCGACGCGCTTGCGGTGAGGGCCTTTCCGGCAGCCTGCGTCGCCGCAATGTTCACTTTGGACGACACGACCCGCAGGTTGGCGAGCACGGTGATGGCGGAAATGACGCCGACGCTGGAGAAAGCGTCGCCTACTGCCAATGGCACAAGCAGCGGTGCAATGGCGGCCAAGCCGGCGAGCATCGGAAAACTGGCGATTGCAATGGCGCGCCAGGAATCGGCCATCAGGGCATGGAAGCGGCCGGGTTCACGGGCAGCATCGGAGAGAACCGGGAGCGCCATCGCTCCGACGGGCTGCGCCAAAAAGGACTGGATCTGATCCGCGATACGGGTGGCGACGGACAAGAGCCCGAGGCCTTCCGGGCCAAAGAATACGGTCGCGGCAATCTGGGGCGCCAGACGGTCCGCCCGGCCGAGGGCGTTGGCCGCCAGCATCCCGGACACGAACGGGAGCGCCGCACGAACCGTTCTGACATCCAGTCCGCCATCCGGATGCCAGCGGGCGAGCGTGAAGTT
>JBGTKE010000343.1:0-11408 GCA_041744775.1 Hyphomonas sp.
CCTGATCCTCGTGCAGGACAATCCGGACATCCAGCCCTACCAGGGCATCGTGCCGTTGCATAAGGCCACCCTCGCTCAGTGTGCGGAAGATTATTTCGACATGTCGGAACAGGTGCCCTCCAGCATCCGTATCGCCGTGGACCGCGCCCCCGGATGCGGCGCCTGGACCGCCGGCGGCATGCTGATCCAGCGCATCGCCGCCGACGACACGCGCGGCGAGACAGACGAAGGCTGGCGCGAAGCCGAAGCCCTCTTCAATACGCTCACACCCGCCGAACTGATCGATCCGGAACTCCCGATGACCGAACTCCTCTACCGCCTGTTCCACGAACAGGGCGTGACGCTGGAGTCCGGCATGGCCGTCCTCGACCAGTGCACCTGCAGCGAGGAACGCCTCGTCACGACCCTCAGCCAGATGCCGGACGAATCGCTGCGCGAACTGGTCGAAGAAGACGGCAACCTTTCCATCGACTGCCAGTTCTGCGCCCGCCATTACAACGTGGACATCTCCCGCGTCACCGGCCCGGTGAACTGAAGAGGCGATACCGGACGATAACGGACCGGTACCAAGTGATAAAAAATGAGAATGACTGAGAGAAGATCGACACTGCATGTACGCTACGCGCAACAAGCTGAGGCAGCGTGCAGGCGGGCGGGGCAGGCCCTTGCGCCTACAAGAAACACCCCTCCCGAAAAATAAATATCAACCCCTTCAAGCGCTTATAGAATACTTCGCGTTTCCTTCCGCTACACCTCCGTGGACGGAGTTATACTCCGTGCATGATTTCCAGACATTTCATGACCTCAAGACCCTCACCTCCCATTTCATGGGAGAGGGGTAAGAGCGCCTCCCTTAACCCCTCTCCCATGAAATTGGAGAGGAGGGGCCCACCGCCAGCGGCGGTGGGAGGTGAGGGTCTCGGCCCAGCAAAGCCAACCTACTCCGCCGTATCCATCGCCAGGATCACCTGCGCATACCCCCGCGCCATCCGGCCCATGTTCTCGACGCTCGTGCGTTCGTTGGTGCCGTGGAAACCCGTCAGTTCATCCGGCGTCATCACCGACGGGGCGAAGCGGTAGACGTTGGGCGTGATCGCTTCGGCGTACCGCCCATCGGTGGCACCCAGCACGAGGCCGGGGGCGACTGGCGAGCCGGGCAGCGTTGCCTCGGCGACGCTGGCCAGCACGGCGTACGGGCGATTGTCCGTAGGCGACACTTTCGAGGCGCCGGCCCCGCGAATGCCGTTCTTGCCGACTTCAATCTCGATACCCCCAATGCCGGAGGTGACCTTCTTCACGTGCGCGATGATGTCTTCCTCGGTATCGTTCGGATGGATGCGGAAGTTGACGGTCGCGGTGGCGCGCTGCGCGAGAACGTTCTCCTTGGCCGAACCGGTCAGCATGGTCGGCGCGGTCGTCGTGCGGATCATCGCATTGCCAGCCGGAATGTCCGCCAACTGATGATCGATCATGCCTTTGAAGAGCCACAGATTGGCAAAGGCGAGCCGCTGGGCGAACGGCATATCCTTGCCGGCCGCCTTGAAGATTTCCGAGACCGGAGGCCGCGACAGGTCCGACGGCATCTGGTTCTCGTCGAGCGCCACCACCGCTCGGGCGAGACGCACGGCGGCGGAATCGCGCGGCGGCGTGGACGAATGCCCGCCGGCGCCGGTGGCGACCACGTCAAGCGTGACATAGCCTTTCTCGGCAATGCCGATGAAGCCCATCGGCTTGCCGCTCAGCGGCGAGGGGTTGATCACCATGAAGCCTTCATCCAGCGCAAACTCCGGCTCCACGCCGCGCGCTTTCAGCAGCGCCACGCCGGCCTCCGCGCCGGAGCCGGAGACTTCCTCGTCATGACCGAACATGAAAAGCACCGTACGCTGAGGTTTGAAGCCAGTAACGGCGAGCGCCTCGGCCGCTTCCATCAGCGCGACGAGCGAGCCCTTGTTATCGATCGCGCCGCGGCCATAGATGTAGCCGTCAATGATGGCGCCTTCGAACGGCGCGCCTTCCCAGTCGTCCTCGGTGCCGATGTTGACCGGCACCACATCCTGGTGGGCCATCAGCAGCAGCGGCTTCAGCGACGGGTCCGATCCCTGCCAAGTATAGAGCAGCGTCAAGGTTCCCGGCACGAGTTCCTTCGTCATCGCGGCATGCGCCGCCGGATAGGTCTCCTCCAGCCAGGCATGCAGGGCGAGCCATTCGCCCTCCTGCCCGGTGCGCGGATCGCCGCTCGCCAGCGTGATCGTCTTGAACTGGATCGCCCGCGACAGGTTCTGCGCCCCGCGCTCGGCGGAAATTTCCGGCGGCTCGGGCAGGGTGACGCGCCCGCCAACCGGCTCGGCGCCGTAGTTCATCGTGTTGAACATCAGCAGCCCAACGAATGCTGCAACTGCGAGCAGAAGCCCCATGAGAATGTTGCGGATCATGTGCAGCGGTCTCCCCGAATTTGTTTCCCCGAGCGATTGCCCCGCGGCTTCGCCGCGTCAAGCAACCCGCCCAAAAAAAATGACTTGGCCGTCACCTTTCTGCGCGGCAGTGTGGCGATCATGTCCGATCCAAAGTCGAAGCGCCTGTCCTTTCCCCGCGTGCTGGCGTTCGCGTCGCTGAGCGTCCCGATCGCCGGCGTCGGTCTGCCCGTGGGCGTCTACCTCGCGCCGCTCTATGCGAATGAAGTCGGGCTCGGGCTCGCCCTCACGGGCCTGCTGTTCATGCTGCTGCGTTTCTGGGACATCTTCACCGATCCCATCATGGGCTATCTTGTCGACCGCTATCGCAGCCCGCTCGGGCGGGTGCGCCACTGGATCCTGCTCTGCATTCCGGTGCTCGGGATTTCGACCTTCTTCGTCTACATGCCGCCGGCCGGAGCAGGGCCCGGCTATTTCATCGGCTGGATGCTGCTCTTCTATGTCGGCTTCACCCTGCTGCAGACCTCGCGCTCATCCTGGGTGCCGGCCATCGCGCACGATTACGACGACCGCTCGCGGCTTTTCCTCTGGCCGGAAATCATCTCCGTCACCTCGATGCTCTTCCTGCTGGCGATCCCCGCCCTCCTTCCGGTCTTCGGCATCCAGACAGACCGGTTCGGCCAGGTCGCGGCGATGGGCTGGATCCTGATCATTGCCCTGCCGATCGTCGTGACACTCGCCTGCATCTTCGTTCCGGACCCGCCCCTGCGCGGCGAGTCGAAGCAGGTCGAAAAGTTCGAGTTGAAACCGCTCATCGCCGCCATCCGCAACCCGATGTTCAGCAAGGTCCTGATGATCGAGCTGTTGGTGTCCACCGGAATCTCGGTCACGGCCGCCAATTTCCTGTTCGTCGCCGAGTTCGCGTTCGGGGCAACCGACGCCGAAACGAGCATTGCGCTGATGTCTTTCTTCGTGATGGCCATCATCGCCTTGCCCTTCTGGTTGTGGCTGGCGAAGAAGACCGAGAAGCGAACCGCCTTTTCGGCCGCCGTCATCATGTCCGGCATCTGCTTCATCAGCTTCATCCCGCTCTCGCTAACGGGAAGCTATACCTTCTTCCTGATCGGTTCGATGATCGCGGGCATCCCGTTCAGTGCGCCGATCTTCCTGGCGCGCGCGATGACCGCCGACGTGGTCGAGTTACAGGCCGCCGAAACCGGCGAGAACCGGGCCGGAAATTTCTATGCCCTGCTCACCAGCTTCAGCAAGGTCGGCTCCAGTCTTGCGTTCGGGGTGGGGTATTTCCTCGTCGGCCAGATTGCCGGGTTTCAGCCGCGCGGCGAGAATTCAGACGCGTCGATCTTCGGCCTGGTTCTGGTGTTCGGATTTCTGCCCGGACTCCTCTACATCAGCGCCGGCTTCCTGGCGCGCACCTATCCCCTGACCCGGGCCATGCAGGAGGAAACCGCGCGCCAGATCGAAACGCGGATCACCGTCACGAGCGCCGAAGCGCTCTGAACGCTAGAACCCGCCGCCCTCGGCAAGCCATTCCAGTTCTGCCGGCGTACTGACGCGGCCGACGACCGCATTGCGGTGCGGGAAGCGCCCGAACCGCTGGATGGCGTCCCGGTGCTGGCGGGCATAGTCGAGGGTGGATTTCGTGAACTCGTCGAAGCCGGGCCGGGCGTCTGCGTGGAGGGAGGCGAAGAGATCGACCGAGCGGGCCTGCAGGCCTTCATCTTCGGCATGTTCGAGCGGCAGGTAGAAGAACACGCGTTCGCATTCGGAGAGTCCGAGGTCTTCGCGGGCGAGCAGACCCTCCTTGCACAGATGAAGCGCCAGCCGGTCCTGCGCGAAGGCGCGGGGGGACTTGCGGAAGATGTTGCGGCTGAACTGGTCAAGCACGATGATCGCCGCGAGTCGCCCCTTGGCGCCGCGCGCGGCCCAGTCTTTCGCGAGCGGTCCGGCGGACAGGGTTTCGAGCAGCGGCTGGAAACGCGCCGCAAGTTCTGCGTCGAGCGCTTCGCCGCCATTGAACCACATCCTGGTCTTGAGCTTCAGTTCGGCCGGCGAGTTCGCCGCCTCGCCGATCCAGAGGCTCAGCACGTCTTCGGGGGAGGGCATCGCGGTCATGGTGCGGGCCGCCGGGCGACGATCATGTAGTTGACCGAGGCATCCCCGGTCAGTTTCCATTGGCCCGGCAGCGGATGGTAACTGACACCGACCGGCGCTTCTGGCCTCATGCCGGCGCCGGTCAGCGCGGTTTCGACTTCCCCCGGCGTCACGAACTTCGACCAGTCATGCGTCCCGCGCGGCAGCCAGCCGAGAACATACTCGGCGCCGATGACGGCAGTCGCGAGCGCCTTGGCGGTACGGTTGAGCGTCGCGACAATCATCAGCCCGCCGGGGCGCACGAGGCGGGCGGTGTCGGCGAGGAACTGCGCAGGGTCGGCGACATGTTCGACGACTTCCAGATTGAGGACGATGTCAAACGGGGACTCACCCGCGGCGAGCAGGCCCTCGGCCGTGCCGGCGCGGTAGTGGATCTTCAGGCCCTGTTCGCCGGCATGGGTCAGCGCCGTCTTGATGTTGGCCTCGGAGGCATCCACCCCGGTGACCGAAGCGCCAAGGCGCGCCATCGGCTCGCACACCAGCCCGCCGCCACAGCCGATATCGAGCAGGCGCAGCCCTTCGAGCGGCTTCAGCGCGCCTTTAGGAATCGAGAAATGGCTTGTCGCGGTCTCGCGGATGAATTTCAGGCGGACGGGGTTGAACCGGTGCAGCGGCTTGAACTTGCCGTTCGGGTTCCACCAGTCCGCCGCCATGGCCGAGAATTTGGCGACTTCCGCCGGGTCAATGCTCGGCGTGACCGGGGGCGCCTCGGAGGCCACAATCGTTTTTGCCATTGTTCAGCAATCCTGTTTGATCCGCGCCGCAGTTTACCCTAGAGGGGCCGAATATAGGACGCCCCCTGCGGGGCAGGTAGCCGGTTGGGGCGAAATGGCGCGCACAGTACTGAAATTCGGCGGCACCTCGGTAGGCGACCTGGACCGGATTGCCAACGTCGCCGACATTGTCGCGGCCCGCGCTGCCAAGGGCGAGCACATGGCCGTCATCGTCTCGGCGATGTCGGGCGAGACCAACAAGCTGGTCGCCCTGGCCGACGGCGCCGCAGGCAAGGACCTCGCGCGGCATCTTTACGATGACGAGTATGACGTGGTGGTCGCCTCGGGCGAGCAGGTCACTGCCGGTCTGCTGGCGCTGGCGCTGCGGCGCAAGGGACTGAAGGCGCGGTCCTGGCTCGGCTGGCAGCTGCGGCTGAAGACCGATAACAGCCATGGCCGGGCCCGCATTCTCGGCTTTGACGATTCCTCGCTGCCGGATTCGATCGATTCCGGCGAGATCGCCGTGGTCGCCGGTTTCCAGGGCGTGACCGACGGTTTCCGCGTCACGACACTCGGCCGGGGCGGCTCGGATACGAGCGCGGTGGCGGTGGCGGCGGCGCTGGGCGCCAAGGTCTGCGACATCTATACCGATGTCGACGGGGTCTACACGACCGACCCGAGGATGGTGCCCAAGGCGCGCCGCCTCGACAAGATTTCGTATGAAGAGATGCTCGAGATGGCTTCGCTCGGCGCCAAGGTGCTGCAGACGCGCTCGGTCGAGCTGGCAATGAACCACAATGTGCCGGTCCGGGTCCTGTCGAGCTTCGTGAAGCCCGGCGAGGAATCCCCCGGAACGCTTGTCTGTGCAGAGGAAGAGATCGTGGAAAAGCAGGTTGTCAGCGGCGTCGCCTATTCCCGGGATGAAGCCAAGGTCACGCTCTACGGCGTGCCCGACAAGCCGGGATCGTCGGCGAAGATCTTTTCGGCGCTGGCCAAGGCCGGCGTCAATGTCGACATGATCGTGCAGGCCTCCTCGCGCGAAGCCTCCAAGGCAAACCTTGTGTTCACCTGCACAGAGCGTGACAGCCCGTTCGCGCGCGAGACGCTGGAAAAACTGCAGGCGGATGTCGACTTTGAGCGGCTCGAAGTGGTCAGCGACGTGTCGAAGATCTCGATCATCGGTGTCGGCATGAAAAGCCATACCGGCGTTGCCGAGAAAATGTTCACGGCCCTCTCGGAAAAGGGCATCAACATCGATGTCATCTCAACTTCCGAGATCAAGATATCTGTGCTGATCGCCGCGCCCTATACAGAACTGGCCGTCCGCGCCCTGCATACGGCCTTCGGTCTCGACGCAGACTAAGCCCTCATCCCGCACGGGAGACCATGCCCTACAATATGCCGGCCACGCGCGTGCTCATGAACAACCTTCGCCAGGTGATGGCGGAGGAGGGTGATACGCGGTCTCGGCTCGACCATGTCGTGCGGCTGATCGCGTCCACGATGGTCGCCGATGTGTGCTCGATCTATGTGCGCGAGGGGGATGGCTCGCTGCTGCTGGTCGCCACCGAAGGCCTGAAACCCGAAGCCGTGAACAAGACCCGGCTCGCCGCGCAGGAGGGCCTCGTCGGCTTTGTTGCGCGCACCGCCGAGCCGATCGCCATCGAGGACGCGCCGCGTCATCCGTCTTTTTCATACCGCCCGGAGACAGGGGAGGACCCGTTCCACGCCTTCCTCGGCGTGCCGATCCTGCGCACAGGCGGGGTGACCGGCGTCCTCGTCGTCCAGAACCGGACCGAGCGCACCTACCGGGACGAGGAAGTCGACACGCTGCAGACCATCTCGATGGTGCTGGCGGAGATCGTCCACACGCTGGAAACCGTGCCGGCAGCTCCGTCAGCGCCGGAACGGCGCATGCGCGGGCCGGGCGGCGGCAATCTCAAGGGCCGGATCTTCTGTGAGGGCCTCGGCTTCGGCCGGGCGGTGCTGCATGACCCGGTAGTGCCGGCGGCTAAATTCTTTGCGTCCGACATGACCGGCGAGGCCGAGCGGCTGAGCACAGGCCTGATCGGGCTGCGCGCCTCGATCGACCGGATGATGCTGATCGACGGGGCGGCGCTCGGCGGCGATCCGCGCGACGTAATGGAAGCCTACCGGCTGCTGGCGGAGGACCCGTCCTGGGCAGAGAAGCTGCATGAGGGAATCCGCTCCGGCCTGTCCGCCGAGGCCTCGGTGGACCGGGCGCGGCGCGAACACCGCGCGCGGCTGATGAATGCGCGCGATCCCTACCTGCGCGAGCGGCTGCATGACCTTGAAGACCTCGACAACCGCCTGTTGCGCGTGCTCGGCGGGGAAGAAGGCAAGCCGAAGATCACCGGCGGCCAGAGCGTGCTGGTGGCGCGCCGCCTCGGCCCGGCCGAGATGCTGGAATATGCCAAGACCGGCCTGCGCGGCCTGCTGATGGAAGAAGCGGCCGCGTCCTCGCATGCGGCAATCGTTGCGCGCGCGCTCGGCATACCGGCGATTGGCGGCATCGAGAACCTGACGACGCGGATCGAGCAGGGTGACTATATCATCGTCGATGCCGAAGAGGGCTCGGTGCATATCCGCCCGGATGACGTCGTGTACGATGCGTACAAGGCCCGCGTCGGGCTGCGCTCGGAGCGGCAGGCCCGGTATGCGGCGCTCAAGGGACTGCCGGCGCAGACGCTGGACGGCACGCATATCTTGCTGATGCTGAACGCGGGTCTCGACCTCGACCTCGACATGCTCGACGAGGCGGGCGCCGACGGGGTGGGCCTGTTCCGCACCGAGTTCCAGTTCCTCGTCGCTGAAACGCTGCCGCGCCTTGATGACCAGATCGCGCTATACCAGCGGGTGCTGGAACGGGCGTCGGGACGGCCCGTGGTGTTCCGCACGCTGGACCTTGGCGGCGACAAGGTGCTTCCGGCGCTGAACCTGCAGCACGAGGAGAACCCGGCCCTCGGCTGGCGGTCGATCCGCTTTGCGCTCGACCACAGGGGCCTGTTCCGGCGCCAACTCCGGGCGCTGGTCCGCGCGGCGGCGGAAGGCCCCCTGACGGTGATGTTCCCGATGGTGACGGTGCCGGCGGAGTATCACGCGGCCAAGGCCCTGCTGCTGGAAGAGGTTGCCTGGAGCCTGCAGAAGACCGGCAAACAGCCCTCGAAGCTGGAAGTCGGGGTGATGCTGGAGACCCCGGCGCTCGGGTTCTCGATGCAGGACCTGGTCGGCGAGGTCGATTTCCTGTCAGTCGGGACGAATGACCTGTTGCAGTTCTTCTTTGCGGCCGACCGGATGACACCGTCAGTCAGCGAACGCTACGATCTGGTGGACCCGGCCGCGCTGCGGTTCCTCAAGATGGTCGCCGACATCTGCAAGGCCGGCAACATCCGCCTCTCGGTGTGCGGGGAGGCAACCGCCTCACCCCCGGTTGCGCTGTGTTTTGCGGCGCTGGGTTATACCAGCCTGTCGATGGCGGCTTCGGCCATCGGTCCGGTCAAGCAGGCCCTGCGAGAAGTCGATCTGAACGCCTTCCGGGCCGGGCTTCTGGAGCGGCTGGACAAACCGAACGGATCGTTCCGTAACCAAGTGTTAGCACTTGCGGCCGAACATGGAATTGACACGTCTGACAGTTGAAGCGTGTTGCGGCAGCGGGAACTCGGCCCTACGTTGATCTTGGACCGGTTCTTGCCCCGATTTCATTTGGTGGCAACATTGGTCAGTGAGACTGGTAAACAATGGCACAGAACGTAACGCCTGAGCCTGACAACGACAAACCCGAGGAAACTGGGCGGGTGGACGAAAACGGAACGAACCGTTCGAATGTAATGCCGATCTCGCCTGAAGCGGCCCGGCAGTTGGGATCGTATGAGCGCCGTGAGCGCGCTGACCTGATTTTCCGGACCGGGCAGTATGAGGGCGAAGAGCTCCGCATGGGACAGGTGCTGCGCCGCGTTCGCGAAGCGCTGGACCTGAACCTGGGCGATATCGCGCGCACGTCACTGATCCGCGAGAACTTCCTGATGGCGATCGAGCGGATGGAACTCCAGACCATCGCCAAGGGCTATCTGGTGCCCTACCTGATCGCCTATTCGAAATATCTCGGCCTGCCGGAGCAGGAGGTCGTGCAGCGCTATACTCGCGAGTGCGGCGCCGTGGACGAAGTGAAAACCTCCGCACCGGTTCCAAAAATCGGACAGATCAAGAAATCAGGCAACGGCCTGCCACTGGTCCTGGCCGGGCTGGGCGCCCTGCTGGTGTTCGTGGCCGGCGGTGTCACCGCTGCCGTGCTGATGAACCGGGGTCCCGAAGAAGCCATTTCGCCGACGGTCGTGGCCGTCAGCGGCGCACGTGACAGCCTGTTTGCGGAAAGCCGGTCGGTGGCCAGCGTTCCGGCTGATCTGCCGCTGGAAATCGTTGCGGTCCGCCAGGCCTGGCTGGAAGTGCGCGGCGCCGATGGCACGATCTTCCTCAGCCGCACGATGGCCGCGGGCGAGGCATACTTCCCGCGCCTGAATGCCGGATGGACCGTTTCGGCCCGCAATGGCGGCGCGTTCGAATGGCGCGTCGGTGATCTGTCGGTTGGCCCGCTGGGCCCGGAAGGCGCGCAGGTCTTCTCGATCAATGTCGATGACCAGCTGGTGCGCGCTGCCGAAATCTCGGCCCCGGTCGTGGCAGAAGCCGAGCCCGCCGCCGCCAACGGCAACGCGACGCGCTAGGCCCTTTACCTGCGGCGCCCCCAGCGCCACATGTGGGGCTGACAGCAAGCCCGAAAAGGCGCGGAACAGCCCCATGAGTCACAACCCGATCCGTCCCTGGCGCAATATCGAGCGCCGGAAATCGCGCCAGATCCGGGTCGGCAATGTGCTGGTCGGCGGCGATGCGCCGATCGCCGTCCAGTCGATGACCAACACGCCGACCGAAAACGCCGGCGCGACGATCGACCAGATCATCCGCTGCGCCGATGCCGGCGCAGACATCGTGCGGGTCTCGTGCCCGACCGAAGACGCGACGAAAGCGATGTACCAGATCGTCAAGGCGAGCCCGGTGCCGCTCGTGGCGGACATCCATTTCCATTACAAGCGCGGCATCGAGGCGGCCGATGCAGGCGCGGCCTGCCTGCGGATCAATCCCGGCAATATCGGCTCGCAGGCGCGCGTCAAGGAAGTCGTCGCGGCGGCCCGCGCGAACGGCTGTTCGATCCGGATCGGCGTCAATGGCGGCAGCCTCGAGCGCCACCTGCTCGAGAAATACGGTGAGCCCTGCCCGGACGCAATGGTGGAGAGCGCGCTCGATCATGCGCGCATTCTCGATGATCTCGGCTTCCATGAGTACAAGATCTCGGTGAAGGCCTCCGACATGTTCCTGACCGTGGCGGCCTACCAGCTGCTGGCGGAGGCAACCGACGCGCCGCTGCATCTCGGCATTACCGAGGCGGGTGGGCTTCGTACGGGTACGGTCAAATCCGCGATCGGCATGGGGTCGCTGCTCTGGGCCGGAATCGGCGACACGATCCGCGTGTCGCTCTCGGCGGCGCCGGAGGAGGAAGTGAAAGTCGGCTACGAGATGCTGAAGTCGCTTGGGCTTCGCACGCGCGGCGTCAACATCATCGCGTGCCCGAGCTGCGCGCGCCAGGGCTTCGACGTGATCTCGACGGTGGAGATTCTTGAGCAGCGCCTCGCGCACGTGACCGAGCCGATCTCGCTGTCGATCATCGGCTGCGTGGTCAACGGGCCGGGCGAGGCAGCGCTGACCGATCTCGGCTTCACCGGCGGCGGCAAGGACAGCGGCAAGATGTTCGTCAACGGACGGGCGGATCATAATGTGTCTACCGCCGACATGGTGGAGCACATCGTCAGGCTGGTCGAAGACAAGGCCGCGAAGCTGAAGGCCGAACGCGAGGCGGAGCAGGTGGCGGCGGAGTAGCCGGCGCGCCCGTTCCTCCAGAATCCCCTGTATTCGGACACCGCGGTGTGGGAAACATGCAGGGCGGGAGGGACGCTCATGACACTCGAAGAAGCCTATTATTTCAGCCAGATCATTGCCGGTGTGGCGATCCTCGCATCTCTCGGGGCAGTGTTTTTCCAGCTGC
>JBGTKE010000344.1:0-4894 GCA_041744775.1 Hyphomonas sp.
TGCAGCAGGCGGGTGACGCCGGCCTCGTCGCGGCGGTCGACGAAGGTGACCTCGGCCGGGGCGAAGAGCGCCGCGAGCTGGTCGCGGTAGGGCTGCGGCCAGCTGAGCCGCGCCATCACGTTCGAGATGCCGCGTTGTGGGGGCATGTCGCATTTTCCTTTCCCTTGCCGTCCTGCCGGTGAGGGCGCGCGCTGTCAGCCCTTCAACATGTCCCGGCTGATGATCACCCGCATGATCTCGTTGGTGCCTTCGAGGATCTGGTGGACCCTCAGGTCACGGACGATGCGTTCGACGTGGTAGTCGGCGAGGTAGCCGTAGCCGCCGTGGATCTGCAGGGCGTCGTTGGCGACCTTGAAGGCGGTGTCGGTGACGAAGCGTTTGGCCATGGCGCACCAGCGGGTGGCGTCCGGCGTCTTGCCGTCGAGCCGGCCGGCGGCCTCATACAGCATGACGCGGGCGGCCTGGAGTTCGGTTTCCATGTCGGCGAGCTTGAACTGGGTTGCCTGGAATTCCGCGATGGCCTTGCCGAATTGCTTGCGCTCCTTTGCGTAGGTCACGGCCTTGTCGAGCGCGAGCTGGGCGCCGCCGAGGGCGCAGGCGGCGATGTTGAGGCGGCCGCCATCAAGGCCGGCCATGGCGAAGCGGAAGCCGTGGCCTTCCTCGCCGATACGATTGGCGGCGGGCACGCGCACTTCATCCAGGATGACCTGCGCGGTGGGCTGGCTTTTCCAGCCCATCTTGCGCTCGTTGGCGCCGAAGGAGAGGCCCGGCGTGCCTTTCTCGATGATAAAGGCGGAGACGCCTTTTGCTCCGTTGTCTGAGGTTCGTGCCATCAGGACGTAGACGTCCGATGTGCCGGCGCCGGAGATGAATTGCTTGGTGCCGGTGATGACGTAATCGTCACCGTCGCGCACGGCCTTGGTCTTGAGGCTGGCGGCGTCGGAGCCGGCGCCCGGCTCGGTGAGGCAGTAGGAGGCGATCAGTTCCATCGAGGTGAGGCGCGGCAACCAGGCGGCGCGCTGTTCCTCAGACCCGAACGTGTCGATCATCCAGGAGGCCATGTTGTGGATGGAGATGAAGGCGGCGGTGGAGACATCGCCGTAAGCCAGCTGCTCGAAGATCAGCGCCGCGTCGGTGCGTGTCAGGCCCGATCCGCCGACATCTTCCTTCACGTAAATGCCCGCGAAGCCGAGTTCGGCGGCGGAGCGGATCACGTCCACCGGGAAATGGCTGTCGCGGTCCCAGGCCTCGGAATGGGGGAGCAGCTGCGCCTCGGCGAACTTGCGTGCCATGTCGCGGATCATCACGCGTTCGTCGTCAAACATCAGGCTCATTGGCAAGGCGCCCTTATCTCAATATGTGTGGCCCCGAATTGCGATAGAGCGCGGGCTTATGTCAATGCGACGCCTTCCGGAAGGTTACTCGATTTCGGGCGTCGCCGCCGACGAGGTCCCGGAATTGATTGCCATCGATCTCGCCGCCAGCCAGTTGTTTGCGGGCACAGGGATGCTGCCGGACGCGGAATTGCTGGACCATGTGCCGGCCGATGTTTTCGAGGCGGCGATGCCGGGCGGGCATGTGTTTGTTGCGCGTGGGCCGAAGGGCGTCGCGGCGGGGTTCGTGCTGACCTCGCTCAAGGGCGATACTTTGTATCTCGACCAGGTCAGCGTGCATCCGGAACAGGGCCGCCGGGGGCTGGGCGCAGCGTTGATCCGGCGGGTGTTCGAGGATGCGGGCGACCGGGGGCTGAAGACCGTGACGCTTTCGACTTTCCGGGACCTGCCTTGGAATGCGCCGTTCTACCGCACGCTGGGCTTTCGCGAACTGAAGCGCAAGCAGCTGACGGATTGGATGCTGGACATCGAGGCGCGGCAGGCGGAGGTGATGGACGTGACGAAGCGCTGCTTCATGGTGCGGCGCGCCGGCTGGTTGTGAGCGGGGCGGATTTGGCGCTAGGAAGGCTCATGACCCAATTTCCCCAGACCTATCCTGCCACGAGAATGCGGCGCCTGCGCCAGGCGCCATGGGTGCGTTCGCTGACCGCCGAGAACGTGCTGACCCCGGCTGATCTTGTGTGGGCGGTGTTCGTTCATGACGGCGAGGGACGTGTGCCGGTTGCGTCGCTGCCGGGCATCGACCGGCTGAGCGTCAAGGAAGCGGCGCTGGCGGCGAAGCGGGCGAAGGCGCTCGGCATTCCGGCGATCGCGGTGTTTCCGTATATCGGGCCGGAGGGCAAGGACGCCGAGGGCACGGGCGCGCTTGTCCCGGACGGCCTCGTGCCGCGCGCGCTGAAGGCGATGAAAGACGCAGCGCCGGAAGTTGGTCTGATCACGGATGTGGCACTTGATGCGTACACGTCGCATGGCCATGACGGCCTGCTGGACGAGGATGGCACAATCCCGAATGATGCCACGGTAGAGCGGCTGGTGCAGCAGGCGCTGGTACATGCCGGCGCAGGGGCGGATATCGTGGCGCCGTCGGACATGATGGACGGGCGCATCGGCGCCATCCGCGCGGCCTTCGAGGAGGAGGGCTTCACCAATGCGATGATCCTCGCCTATGCCGCCAAATATGCGAGCGGCTTCTACGGGCCGTACCGCGAGGCCATTGGCTCGGCGGCGGCGCTGAAGGGCGACAAGAAAACCTACCAGCAGGATCCTTCGAACACGGACGAAGCGCTGCGCGAAGTGGCGCTCGACCTCGCCGAGGGCGCCGACATGGTGATGGTGAAACCGGGCCTGCCGTATCTCGACATCGTGCACCGCGTCTCGACGACCTTCGGCGTGCCGACGCTCGCCTACCAGGTCTCGGGCGAATACGCGCAGATCATGGCCGCCGCCCAAAACGGCTGGATCGACGGCGACCGCGTGATGATGGAAACGCTGGTGTGTTTCAAGCGCGCGGGCGCGGCGGGCGTGATCACGTATTTCGCGGAACGCGCGGCGGAGAAGCTGGGGGGCTGAGCCGCCTGCGCGTTGTTACCCCCCATTCATCCGCCGCCTGATAGGTCTCCTGCGCATGAGCAGCTGCCCCTGCGCCCGGCGTTTTGCGGGGCATCTCACTACCGTAGCTTCGGGATAAGCCGCATCCATGATCCGGAGAGAAAATATGTTACGTTCTGTTGTCGTTGCCGCAGCCATTGCCTTCGTGGCCCTGCCAGCCTCAGCGGATTTCGATCCTGATCGGCTTGCCAAGTGTATGAAAAGTAACACGACGCCTGAACTCAAGGCGAATGTGAAACAGGTCATGATCCATGCGTTGCAGGAGCAGAAGCCTGAAGCCAATTCCGCCCTGATCAATTTCAGCTTCAACGCGCTGGCGATCGCAACATCGCAATGCGGAATGAGTTTTGCCGACGTCCAGAATCCGAAGTTTGAAACGGCCGTGGAGACCTATGCGCAGCTTCTGGGAGAAGAGATACTGACCGACGCGCTCAAGATGATGGACATTCCGGTCTACTGAGCGCAAGCGACCGCTCAAGCGTCCCAGGTCTCGTGGTTCTTGCGGACATGCTCTACGCCCTCGCGGACGATTTCTTCGAGCACGTCCATGTCCACATCGGCGAGCTTGTTGATGTAGAGGCAGCTCTTGCCGATCTTGTGCTTGCCGAGGCGGGCGAGCGTGTCGCTGATGTCGGTGTATCCCGGCAGGATATAGAGCACCATGTTGGCCTTGCGCGGGGAAAAGCCTGTCATCATGAACTCGCCGGAATGGCCGGTGTCGTATGTGTAGGCATAGCGTCCGAAGCCGATGATGCTGGGCCCCCACATCTTCGGCTTGAGGCCTGTGACCTTTGTCATCCACTTGAGCAGGACTTCCGCGTCCTTCTTTCGCGTGCCGTCTTCCATGGCCGCGATGAAGTCCTTCGGCGCGACTGCCGTCGCCTTGGTCTTGAGTTCATATTTTGCCACGGGTGCCTCCTCAGTTGCCGATATCCACCGTCTGGCCCAGATCCAGAAACACAATAAGCACAACGGCTATCAGAAGGAAGACGGCGGAGAGGCCCGCATTGATCCAGACCGCGCGCGTGGCATGCTTCTGCTCCATCCATGTCCGTGGGCGGATCTTGCGCAGGCGGAATACAATCAGCGCCGAGAGGATCAGCGCGGCGATGTTGAGGCTGAGAAGGAGCGCGGCGCGCAGGGCGTACTCCCACTCGCCGTAGCCGAGGAACAGGCCGAAGGCCGCGCCGGGGGGGAGCAGAGCGGCCGCAACCATGACGCCGACAAGGGCGGAAGACGTTCCGCGCGTCACTGACAAGGCCGCCGCGCCGCCCGCCGCCATCGCGAGCGCCAGGCCGTCCAGGCGCACCTCGGCGCGGGACATCAGTTCGCGGCTCTCCCAGTTTGGCGGCATGATCAGCGCCAGCAGAAAGGACACCGCGAGCGCGATGCCGATGCCCGCCAGCAGGCTTAGGATTCCGCGCCGTACGAGGGAGAGGTCGCCGAGCGCGGCCCCCATCGCAAAGCCCAGGATTGGCCCGAGCAGCGGCGCGATGACCATGGCGCCGATAACGGCGGCCACGCCGTCGGATACGAGGCCGATAGCCGCCACGATGGTCGACAGGATGACCATGATGATGAAATAGCCATTGAGCTGGGCGTCGCTGGAGACCTGGACGAAAAGCTCCTCGCGGGTGTGCTGGGAACTGGCCTTTTTCTTCTCGTTCTTCGGCTCCGGCAGTTTCGGGAGGGTGACATCGAGATCCGCTACGGTCACCCGCCAGCCGGAGCGGTCCTCGAGGAGGGACTGGAGATTATCGAGCAGCGCCTGGACGGGGCCATCGCGCATGATGACCTGGATCAGGCGGCGGTCCTTCTGCTCCAAAGGGACGACCAGATAATCGATCGGGTCCGCCGCTTTGACGATCCGGACCGCGGTATCAAAGGCCTCT
>JBGTKE010000345.1:0-4658 GCA_041744775.1 Hyphomonas sp.
ATCCGCCTGCACAAGGCGGGCACGATCGCGATCTACCGCAAGGGCAAGCCGGTCGAGGACCCGGATACGTTCAAGGGGGTATACCGGTTGGGGCTTCCGGCCGCATAGACGATGGCCAAACCGCCCGACCCCTTCCACGAATTCGTGGCCGAACTCCTCGCCCCGATGGGCCCCGTCAGCATACGGCGCATGTTCGGCGGCGCCGGCGTGTTCCGGGACGGCCTGATGTTCGCGCTGCTCGGCGACGACACGATTTATCTCAAGACGGATGCCCAGCTCCGCGCGGACCTCGAAGCCGAAGGCTGCGCCCCTTTCCTCTGGACCAAGCCAAGTACCGGCGAAGAGATCGACATGGGCTATGTCAGCCTGCCATCCTCGGCGATGGACGATCCGGACGAAGCCAGCGCCTGGGCGCGCCGCGCGCTCGCCGTGGCAAGAGCCAAGGCCGCCGCCAAGCCCGAGGCCAAACCCAAAAGGAAAAAGTGATCAGGCCACCGCCGGCCGCTTCACCGGCTGATCCAGCGAAAACGCAAAATCCGTCGAACCATTCGCCCGCAGGTACTGCAATCGCTGCCACCCGTCCTCGAGCGTGAAGCGTTCGCCTTTCGGCGCCCACCACATCACGAAGCCTGGGCCGTCGCTGCGGTCGATCTCGTTGGCGAGGCGGCGCATTCCCGGCGGGTGCGTGCGGCCATTATGGCTGAATGCCTTCAGGTCTTCGATCGAGCGCCAGATGGCGAGCGTGGAAATGTCAGGCGCGCGCCATTCCGGCGGATACGGGAACGCATTCGTGAAGCCGCGCCAGCTGCCATCAGGGCAGCGCAGGCCGTGATCGTGATGGATCAGTCCCTCGAAGGCATCGCCATCCTTGAAGATGCGCGGCAGCAGAGAAACAAAAACCTGAACGAATTCATTGCTGAAGTCGAAATTGCCCATCGGGCGCGCGCAGTTGAAGTGCACCAGCCTGTAGTCCATCGCGCCCAATCCGGTTTTCCATCCGGAGTTCAACTTAGTGCGAAATGGGTTTCGTAATCTTTAAGGGAAACGAAATTCCACAGTTCAATCGGGGATTACTTGCCCTGGAACACCGCCGGGCGCTTCTGGAGGAAGGCGGAGACGCCTTCGCGGAAGTCCTCCGTGCGGCCCGCATCGCGCTGGGCAACGCGCTCATTGTGCAGCGCCGCGCCGAAATTGTCGTCGCACGCGTCCCAGATACACCGGCGCGCAAGTGCCAGCGCCACTGTCGGGCCGGTGGCAAGTTTCTGCGCGAATTCCTTGGCCGTTTCCATCAGCTTGGCATCGTCGACCACGCGGTTCACCAGGCCCCATTGCAGCGCCGTTTCGGCGGGCAGTTTTTCACCCAGAAGGGCCATCTCCATGGCGCGTACGCGACCGATCGTCTTGGCCAGGAGGTAAGTCGAGCCACCATCCGGCACCAGACCGATGCGGCGGAAGGCCTGCAGGAAATAGGCGCTCTTGCCGGCGATCACGAGGTCGCCCATCAGGCCGATCGCGCAGCCGACGCCGGCCGCTGCGCCGTTCACCGCCGTGATCACCGGATGCGGATGTTCGCGGATCGCGGTGACCAGCGGATTGTAGAATGCGTCCAGCGCCTTGCCGGCGTCGGGCTGCGATTCCGGATGCGCCAGCGCCGGGCCGGAGCCCATGCCGCCGAGGTTGGCGCCGGAGCAGAAGCCGCGCCCCTTGCCGGTCAGGATCGTGCAGCGCGCGTCCTTCGCGGCCACTTCAAAGGCGCGGAGCAACTCGATAGCTGTATCGACCCCGCAGGCATTCAGCGTCTTGTCGTCGTCGAACGCGATGATCGCGATGTCGCCGTCGCGCTCGTAGGAAATCTTCTCATACTTGGCCATCGCTGACGCTCCCATGTGCCGGTTCGAGCGCGAATTAAGCCGATTGCTCCGGCCGGGAAAAGCCTCACGCAGGGGCAAGATCCCGCGCCCCCATGGCGCAAACACTGAACGCGGGCTACACTGTTCACAACAGGCATCGCCCCCGCGGCACCTTAACTCTGGAGACTTCCCATGGCCCTCGACGCGATCACAGGTACCGGCATGCGCTCTTTGCTCGACCGGCAGAAAGCCGCACACCTGCGCGACGGCGCGCCTTCGCTCTCCCGGCGGATCGAATGGCTCGACAAGTCGATCGACCTCCTCGTCACCCACGGCGACGCGCTCAACGACGCAATGGCCCGGGATTTCGGCCACCGCTCGAAAGACCAGTCGAACCTCACCGACATCGCCGGCTCCATAGGTGCGCTGAAACACGCCAAGAAACATGTCTCCAAGTGGATGCGGCCCGAGAAGCGCGCGGCGGAATTCCCGCTCGGCCTGCTCGGTTCGAAGGCCGAAATCCAGTACCAGCCAAAAGGCGTCATCGGCGTCATCAGCCCGTGGAACTTCCCGGTCAACCTCACCTTCACGCCGCTCGCAGGCGTCTTCGCCGCCGGCAATCGCTGCATGATCAAACCGTCGGAATTCACCGAGGCGACCTCCGAGCTGATGAAGGAACTGATCGCGAAATATTACACGATCGAGGAATGCGTCGTCGTCACCGGCGGCCCAGATGTCGGCGCCGAATTCTCCAAGCTCCCGTTCGACCATCTCCTGTTCACCGGCGCGACCTCGGTCGCCCACCATGTCATGCGCGCCGCCGCTGACAATCTCGTGCCGCTGACGCTCGAGCTTGGCGGCAAGAGCCCGGTCATTCTCGGCCGCTCCGCCGACATGCAGAAAGCCGCCAGCCGCATCATGGCCGGCAAGACGATGAACGCCGGCCAGATCTGCCTTGCGCCGGATTATGCCTTCGTGCCGAAGGACAAGACGCCGGAATTCGTCGGCGCCGCCACCCGCGCCATCGAGATGATGTATCCGACCGGCCTCAAGGACAATGACGACTACACCTCGGTCGTGAACCAGCGCCACTTCGACCGGATCCAGGGCTATATCGAAGACGCGCGCAGCAAGGGCGCCGAAGTCATCACGCTGAACCCGAAATCCGAGAACTTCGCGCAGCAGCCGCATCACAAGATCCCGCCGACCCTGATCATCGACCCGACCGACGACATGAAGGTGATGCAGGACGAAATCTTCGGCCCGATCCTGCCGATCAAGTCCTACAATGACGCCAAGGATGCGGTGGCCTATATCAACGCCCATCCGCGCCCGCTCGGCCTCTATTATTTCGGCGAAGACGCCTCAGAGAAAGACCTTGTGCTGAACAACACGACTTCGGGCGGCGTGACCGTGAACGACGTGATCTTCCATGTCGCGCAGGAAGACCTGCCCTTCGGCGGCGTCGGCCCCTCCGGCATGGGGTCCTACCATGGCCGAGACGGCTTTCTCGAGTTCAGCCACAAGAAGGCAGTCTACACCCAGACCAGCAACGAAATCCTCGCCATGATGCGCCCGCCCTATGGCGACAAGTTCCGCGGCCAGGTGAAGGGACGTATCAAGAAGTAGTTGGTAAACGGACTAACACGCCGCTCACTCCCGCGCAGGCGGAGATGAGCGGAACTTTGGGCGGGGCCCCTCCCCCGGGGTAGAGGCTCCTCATTTCAGGAAACAGGGAGTCTCAGGGCGAAGGCCAGCCGCGCGGGCCGCTCGTCCTGCCAGTCCTCCAGGCCGAGCACCAGCGGGTCGGCAGGTGCCGCCACATAGGTGCGGAACACGCGGTCCCACGCGGAGAGGATGTTTCCGAAATTCGAATCCGTCTCCCTGCGGAGGATCGAATGGTGCGTCCGGTGCATGTCCGGCGTCACGATGACGACGCGCAGGGCGCGGTCAAGCCAGCCGGGCAGGCGAAGGTTCGCATGTGTGAACAGCGCCATGGCGTTCAGTGCGATCTCGTAGGCGAGAGCGATCGCCACGGGCGCGCCGAGGGCAAACACCACACCGGCCTTCCAGAACATGGACACCGCCGCCTCGAAGGGATGGAAGCGCAGGCCGCTCGTCACATCGAGGTCGCGGTCGGTATGATGCACCCGGTGCATCCGCCACAGCAGCGGCGCCTTGTGCATGGCCAGATGCTGCGCCCAGATCGCGAGGTCGAGCAGCACGAACACCGCCAGAGCCGTCAGCCAGGGGGGCAGGGTCACGGCATTGAACAGGCCAAAGCCCGCCTGCTCCGCCGCCACCGCCGCGCCGGCCACGGTCAACGGTCCCATCAGGCGCACCGCCAGCGAAGATAGTCCGCCCAGGGACAGATTGGTCACCCAGCGCCCGAGCCGCGGCATCACCCGCGCCTTCGCGGGCAGCAGCGCTTCCAGCAAGGCCAGCAACGCGAGGCTGGCGAGGGTGATGCCAAGGCGAAGGAGGAGTTCGGAGGTCATTGCGTGTGCAGGCTGTCCATTGGGCCAACAGGATGAAGCCCACCCTGACCCGTGTCAGGATGGGCTTCAATTGAATTCCGGATGATCAGGCGCTCAGCGCTTCTTCAGGAAAGACGGGACGTCCGAGCCGAAGCCTTTGACGCGTTCCGGCGCCGGCTCGAGAATCAGGTCATCGTCCTTGCGCTTGAAGTCGCGGCTCGGGCGCTCACGCTTGTCGCTGGTGCGGTCGGTGCGTTCCGTACGCTCCATGCGCGGCTGTTCGCTACGCTCGGTGCGCGGCTTCTCACCGCGTTCCCGGCGTTTGTCGCCG